>CAYMSG010000313.1:0-5009 GCA_964392955.1 uncultured Chitinophagaceae bacterium
AATGCAAGGTGTCGTACGGTTTAAAGTGCAACATATTGCAGAACCTTTTAACCAACAGCAGGCATTATACCGCACAGGTGTTTCCGTTGGTGATTATCCCATTGATCATCATCACCGGGAAAATACCAATGCACCACAGCATTTAAATTTTTACCCCGTTCCATCATACAATATCCCATTAGGAGCTTTGATTCCTCAACAACACAACGGTTTACTGGTTACGGAAAAAGGTATTAGTGTAAGCAACATTGTGAACGGTACTACACGATTGCAACCTGTTGTATTATTAACAGGACAGGCTGCAGGCGCATTGGCTGCTTTAAGTGTGCAACAGCAAAAACAGGCACATGAAATTTCTGTGCGTACAGTACAGGAAGTATTGCTGAATGCGAGAGCTTACATCATGCCATACTTTGATGTGCGTGCAGATCACAAACATTTTACTGCGGTACAACGTATTGGTGCCACCGGAATTTTAAAAGGAAAAGGTGAACCGTTTAAATGGGCCAACCGTACATGGTTCTATCCCGATTCAACCATTGCTGCTGCAACATTCATCAACGACTATAAAGAATTCGCTAAAGTTAAACTTACTTCATCAACTGTAACTATTGCAGATGCTGTAACCATACTTGCAACAACTGCCCAACAATATCCTGCACTTCAGAAAAATGCAAACTGGAATTTTTCAGAGATAAACGAATTGCAACAACAGCTCGCAGCAAAATGGAGTAGCTGGGGTTTTACAAATTTCAACCTGCAACGAAACATCACACGCCTGGAACTGGCCGTGTTGCTCGATGCTGTTATCAATCCATTTCAATTAAAAGAAGTTGACCACGAAGGTCACTATAAATGATCTACAATCATCACTAACAAACTAAACATTGATTATGAAAATGCGAATGCTCATGCTGTTGATGATTCTTTCTTCGGTCTTTTCTGTGTCAGCACAGGAAATGCGGGTAACCGGTACCGTTAACGGTGCAAATGGTGTGGCTGCTGAAGGAGTTTCAGTTACAGTAAAAGGAACCAAACGGGGTGTAGTTACCACAGCAGATGGTAGCTTTTCCATTACAGCTAACAAGGGAGAGGTGTTGCTTTTCTCCGGAGTTGGCTACGTAGCAAAAGAAGTAACTGTAAATGATGCTGTGATCAATGTATCACTGGAAGCAACAGCCGGCGACTTGGGAGAGGTAGTTGTCGTTGGTTACGGTACACAACGCCGTTCCAATATCACCAGTTCGGTGGCTACAGTAAAAGGAGATCAGTTGATCAGGCGTCCTCTTGCTTCCACCTCCATGGCATTGCAAGGTTTTGCCCCCGGTGTGGTTATTCAGCAAGGCTCTGGTCAGCCGGGTGCTGATGGTGGTGCCATTAATATCCGTGGTATTGGTTCTATTACCGGCAGCAGCGGTCCGCTTATTATTGTGGATGGTGTGGAAGGTGTAAGTATCAATGATGTGGATCCGAATATTATTGAAAGTGTATCTATTTTAAAAGATGCTGCTTCTACTGCCGTATATGGTGTGCGTGGTACTAATGGTGTAATCCTGATCAAAACAAGAAGAGGACAATCGGGAAAAACATCCTTTGCTTACAATGGATTTGTGAGCCAGCAAACACCAACGAATTTTCCGAATCTGTTATCAAGCGTTGATCACATGATTTTGGAGAATGAGTATAGTACAAATGCCGGCGGCCCTATTATTCACAGCGATACGAAAATTAATACGTACCGTACAACAGCTGCTGATAATCTGAATGTATTTGATACAGATTGGAAAGATCTTATTTTCCAGAATAGTGGTTTAATGCAAAACCATAACATCATTATCAATGGTGGATCAGATAAAGCAAGCTTTCTTGTATCTGGAACGTATTTAAACCAACAGGGACTGGTTGTAAACAACAGTTTCAAGAAATATGATCTGCGTATGAATGGTGATATCAATCTTACCAAAAAGATCAAATTTACAACAGACCTATTTTATACTAAATCAACGAATGTGCAGCCGGGTGCAATGGCGCCTAACGAAATTATTCAACGTGGTATTTCCATGGCAAGACTATGGCCGGGCAAATTTGGTAACGAACAATATGGCGATGCAGGTCAGTCGAACAGAATTAATCCAATTGGTGCCGCTGAATCTTCTGGTTTTAATCATGCTGAAACACCCACACTCTCGGTTCGTTTCGGTTTGAGTGCAGAGTTATTTAAAAACTTTGTGATTGATGCATCATACAATGCACGTAACTCGTTTACCGAAGCTTATGTAGCAAGAGGTTCTTATGATGTTTTCAATCCCAATCCCGCAACGAACTCTTACTTGTATGCGCAAACGATTGGTGATTCGGCGCTCAACTATACGAACCGTCGCAACATTACCAACCAGTACAATATGTCTGCTTCCTATTCGTATAACCTGAAGCAGAACCACCAGTTTAAATTACAAGGTGGTTTCCAGGCATTGGATAACACTACCACTGTGGTTACTGCGGGTCGTCAGGGTTTACCGGATCCCAACCGACCATACTTAAATCTTGCTTCACCTTCTCAGCAAACATCGGGAGGTTCAGCAACTGATTATTCACTGGCTGGTTTTTTCGGACGCTTTAATTACAGTTACGATCAGAAGTATTTATTAGAGGTAACCGGTCGTTACGATGGTTCATCAAGGTTCAGCCAGATATTGAATAAACAATGGGGCTTCTTCCCCGGCGTATCAGCAGGCTGGGTAATTTCCCGTGAGCAGTTTATGGACAATGTATCATTTATCAACTTTGCGAAATTGCGTGCTTCGTATGGAGAAACAGGTAACCAGGAAGTGGGTGATAATTATCCATTTGTATCAACAGTGAATGCAGGAACGGCGTATTATTTCAATAACGTATTAACAGGTGGCGGTTCATTGGGTAATATTCCTAACGAAGCGATCTCATGGGAAACATCGAAACAAAGTAATATCGGTATTGATCTGGCAGTATTAAAAAACCGTTTAAGTATTACGTTTGATGTGTACCAAAAAAGAGTAGAAGACAACCTGATTGATTTCCCGATTTCGTTAGCGCAGGGTTATACAAACGCATCTACTATTCCGAGAAATGCTGCTTCATTTGTAAACAATGGTTGGGAATTTTCAGCAACCTATCGTGATAAGATTGGCAAGTTCAATTACAGCATTACGGGTAATCTTTCCGACGTAAGAACAAAAACACTGGATACAAAAGGTCGTGATATTGTGAGTGGCAACCGTGTTACCCGTGAAGGTTATCCTCTGTTTGCTTACTTTGTTTTCTTAACGGATGGATTATACCAGCAAGGCGATGACTTTAACAGCCCTTCCAACAGTACACGTACTACAGGTGCCGGTGATGTTAAGTATGTTGACACGAATAAAGACGGAGTAATTAACGCTGATGACCGAGTACTGATCGGTAACAACTTCCCACGTTATGATTACAGTTTGAATCTGAATGCAGATTACAAAGGCTTTGATCTGAACATTTTCCTCTTTGGTGTTGGGAAGCGTGATAACTATATTTCAGGCGTAGCAGTACAGCCGTTTAACGCCGGTAACTGGTTTGCATCAGGTCTTGAATCTGCATTAGACAGATGGACGCCAACCAATACCGATGCGAAATATCCAAGATTATTCAATGGTGGCAACGGTAACTATGTTTCTTCTGACTATTGGTTGCGTAACGGTGCATTCATGCGTGTAAAGCACATTACACTCGGGTACACATTAGCACGTGCCATTTCAGAGAAATTAAAGATTCAACAGCTGCGTGTGTATGTAAATACAGTAAATCCATTTACGTTCTCGAACTATGAACCGGGTTTTGATCCTGAAATCAGTAATACGAATGGTTCTTTCTATCCCATTATGCGTACTACAACAGTTGGTATAAACCTGAAATTCTAACGCTGAAAAAATAAGTTTATGAAACATAATAATATAACCAGAGTAATCCTGTTTTTATTTTTTGCAGCAGCACTTGGTTCCTGCAAAAAATATCTGGACAGAAATCCACTCTCCGCCAATTCTCAGGCAGATTTTTATAATGACGCAGCCCAGGTGCAGCAGGCACTTACAGGTGTGTACAATGCAATTGGTGCACGTACCATCAGTCCGGGCTATAGCAATCCAACAACCTACTATTCAAAATTTGATCTGTTTACAGAAATTGGAATGGAGCGTGGTTTGTCAGGAACTATTGCATCAGGTGCGTATGATGCAACAAATGGAACGGTTGCTGAAATATGGGGTGGCTTTTACCAGGTAATCCAACGAGCTAACAATCTTTTGCTGTACATGACAAAAGCAGAAGCAGTAATGGATCCTGCTGAATACAGAAGAGTAATTGCTGAAGCAAAAGTGTTACGTGCCATGGCTTACTGGCACCTCATTTCTTTCTTTGGTGACGTGCCTTTCTTTACAAAACCACCTGCCAATCAACAGGAGTTATTTGAGTTTACAAGAACAGATAAGAAAACAATTATTGCTTTTTTGCTTACTGATCTTGAAGCTGCTGCAAATGATCTGGATTGGAATCCAACACAGGCAGGCAGAGTGAGCAAAGGTGTTGCAAAAGGTATAGGCGCAAGGTTGGCGATGTTAGATAACAATTATACATACGCCGCAACTATTACCGATGACATTATTGCGAATGGTGGTTATGGACTGAATCCAGTATTTCAAAATCTGTTTCGCAAAGCCGGCCAAACGATCAATGTAAACAGGGAGATCATGTTTTACTATCCCTATGGTGATGCAGATGCAGGTTCATTTAACTATTTAAATCTCGTTCAGGGATCACGTAACAACGGCGGACAGTCAAGTCATTTTCCTACACAGTTCCTCGTTGATCTGTTTGAGTGTGTGGATGGAAAAAATATTGCTGAATCACCATTGTACAACCCGGCAAAACCGAATGCCAACAGAGATCCACGTATGGTACAAACAGTAACTGTCCCGGGCGATACGCTTATTGTACAAGGGTTT
>CAYMSG010000314.1:0-4980 GCA_964392955.1 uncultured Chitinophagaceae bacterium
CGGTGGAAAACTCCAATCCGATCATCCCGGCTTTAAATGTATGTTCTGCCTTTTGTTGGTTGCCTTTGCGGAAGTGTACATCAAATGCTCCGCTTAATACATCACCATATTCAGCTGCCAATGCTCCTGTATAAAAATCAGATTGATCCAATACACTTAAACTGAAAATAGTAATACCGCCGCCACTGCTGCCTCTTCGTGCAAAGTGATTGGGGTTAGGAATATCCAATCCTTCCAAACGCCAGTTCATACCAACGGGATTGTTACCACGAATGATTATATCATTACGGCTGTCACGGCTCGGTTGTACACCGGGGAAAGTCATTGCCATACGACCCGGATCATTTGCACTTGCGGGGATGCGTTGCGTTTCTTCAGCAGAGAACGAACGGCCGCTGACCAATGCATATTTATTAACTGGTTGTTTTGGATTGCGTGTACCCGTGATCGTTATCTGGCCCAGGCTTTTCTTTTCCTCAACCAGCGTAATTTGTAAATCGGTTTCTTTTGCCGAGTTCAGAATAAAATAATCAGATACGTATATTTGAAAGCCCACAAAACTTACCTGTACACGTTGCCTTCCTACAGGAATTGATTGCAGTACAAAATATCCGGCACTATCCGTCATTCCGGAAAATGTAGTGCCTTCGATTATAACAGTAGCGGCCTTAACAGGCGATTGTGATTCGGCATCTACCACACGTCCACGAATGGTTTGAGTGGGCGTTTGCACCTGCGCTTTTACTTCAGCTTTTAAATACAATATTGAAAGCAGGAATAAATGTTGGAGTCGCATAACAATTGGTTTAGTTGGTGATGGAGAAGATGGGTCAATTGAGAAATTGTACAAACAGTGATACAGATACATTCACTTTTTCACCGTTTTTTGATTTTCGAAAAAAAGTTACCTGTATGAAATTCAGCAGGCGGTAAACAATGCTGTTACTTTTTTTCGGTTTTGCTGGTTCGGCCGGTGCCTCGCCATTTTCCTTACGTCGTTCTTCCTCCAGTATGTATTTGTAATCGCCTTTGTTTGGGTTGAAGTTGTGTTCCATGATGATTGTTTGAATGATGATGTTGGTTACTTAAACTTATAACCAACCGATGCTCCTGCATAAAACGGCCAGAAAACGCCATTCTTAAAAGCAAAAAAAGGATTTGCACTTACACGAAATGTAACACCGGCGTCCTTTGGCTGATAACGATACCCAAACGTAAATGAACCCCATGTATCAGCCAGGTTATTATCAACATCGGCCTCATTGCCATTACTTGTGGCGCTTACGTATGTTAAGTTGAGCCCCAATTCAAAAAAATTAGTGGCTCCGGGTTTGCCGGCTAAATAATTAATACCAACCGGCACAAATAAAAGTCCATCCCCATCAATTGAAAATCCCCCGATACCTAATCGACCGCCCCATCCATTTTCTTTTTTTGCAAAGCGTGTATCAAAGTTTATTCCCGCTACACTTGGTCCGCCTAACTCTGCGTACAACTGTGGAGCCTGGGCATTGGCATTACTCTCAATAAGAATCAATAAACTAATAATTGATAAAATCTGTTTCATTGCTTTTGGTTTGAATTGTTGATAATGATGATCCACAACTCAAACCTACAATTACGACCAGCCGTTACATAATTGTTATTCGCTTACCCATTCGTGATAGCAGCAGATTGTACTACAAACCGGTTATGGATGCGTACAGGAGGGTATTGACATTTGCAAAAAATCTGCCTACCTTACTGGAAAGAATGATTTTCTGCAAAAAAAGGAGCAGCCAGTTGCAGGGAATCACAAAACCCAAAACCAATGGACACGTCCAACATCCAGGTGCTGTTGTTTCAGCATATCAAGCAGGCTATGCCCGCCCATGTTTCGATGGTAGATGAAATAGCCGACCTGCTTCATATCAGCAACGACAGTGCCTACCGACGGATACGAGGCGAAAAAGAAATTTCACTTTCCGAACTGAAAACCCTCAGCGAACATTTTAAAATTTCAATTGACCAGATCCTTCAACTGCAAAATGAACTGGTGGTGTTTCGAGCACCGGAGATCAATGCAGAACGTGTAACGTTCCAGGAATACCTGGAATCGATGCTGAAATACATGAAATATTTCAATACGTTCACGAATAAAAAGATGTTGTACTTCTGTAAAGACATTACCTTTTACCATTTCTACCTGTATCCCGAAATTGCTGCATTCAAAACTTTTTTCTGGAGCAAAACCATCAAAGACCTGCCGGAATACAAAGGCAAACTTTTTTCGCTGGAGGAATTTCCGCTGCTGGATTGTTTTCAACTGGGGCAGGAGATCATCCGGGAATACAACAAAATTCCATCGCTGGAATTGTGGAATGCAGAAAGTATCAACAGCACATTAAGTCAGTTGAAATATTATAAGGAGGGCGGCTACTTTAAACATCCCGACGAACTGAACATTGTGCTGGAATCGTTCCAGAAATGCCTCGATCATATTGAACTGGAAGTAGAGAAAGGAATTAAGTTTATGCCCGGTGATCCCGACATTGTGTACCGTGCACCCATCCAGTTTTATATTAACGAGATCATCATCGGCAGCAATACGATCCTGATTGAACTCGATGAAAAGAAGCTGTCGTTTGTTACATACAATGTGCTGAGCTATATCATTACACAGGACCCACGTTTTTCCGAAAAATCATTTGCCAATTTCTATACTTTGGTGAGCCGTTCATCGCAGATCAGTGGAACCGGCGAAAAAGACCGGAACCGCTTCTTCAATGCCATGCGGGAGAAGGTGAATGCACTGCGGGCTTAATACCAAACGGTTCGCTTAATTTTGCTGCTACTATTATGTTGCAGCAATCCATTAAATTGATAGAATGCCCAAGGGATGCCATGCAGGGCTGGAGCACATTTATTCCAACTTCAAAAAAGATCGAATACATCAACGCATTACTCCGGGTGGGTTTTGATACCATTGATTTTGGCAGCTTTGTTTCCCCCAAAGCCATTCCTCAAATGGCCGATACCGCCGAAGTGATCAAAGAACTGGACATGGCAAACAGTACATCCAAACTGCTGGCCATTATTGCCAATGAGCGTGGCGCAGAAGATGCGGTTTTGTTTGATGAGATCAGTTATCTCGGTTTTCCTTTTTCTGTTTCAGAAACATTTCAGCAGCGAAACACCAACAGTTCCATCAGCGAATCGTTCAAAAGGGTAGAAGCCATCCAGGAACTCTGTATCAAAAACAAGAAGCAACTGGTGGTATACCTGTCGATGGGATTTGGAAACCCGTATGGCGATGCGTGGAACGAAGAGATTGTTTTTCGGTACGCAAAAGAACTTGTGGAATTGGGTATTGAAACGCTTTCCCTGGCAGATACCGTTGGACTGGCTACAGCCGCACAGGTGCAGCAAATAACAAAATACCTGATTGATCAATTGCCGTCAACCGAAATAGGCGTTCATCTGCACTCAACAAGTGTTAACTGGCACGAAAAACTGGATGCTGCTTACCAGGCAGGCTGCCGACGGTTTGACGGGGCATTAAAAGGAATTGGTGGTTGCCCCATGGCCAATGATGAATTGGTGGGGAATATGGACAGTGAGTTGATGATCCGCTATTTTGAAGAAAAAAATGAGATTCAGCTAAACCCCGACGCATTGCAAAAAAGCCTGTTGCTGGCAGGAGAAATCTTTCATTCATGAACTTCTTAACAAACATTGATATTAAGCCGCTACCGGCACCCATTACCCATCAGCACTCGGTTCTATTGATCGGAAGTTGCTTTACAGAGCACATTGGAAACAATTTAAACGATTTGAAATTCAATGTTCTGCAAAATCCAAATGGCATTTTGTTTGAATCAATGAGTGTGTGCCGAAGCCTGGTATCTTATATTCAGAACAAGCGATACGAAGCGGCTGATTTGTTCTTTTACAATGAACTCTGGCAAAGCTGGGACCACCACAGCAGGTTCTCCAACCCGGATCAGGAAGCGGCACTGGCTGGCATCAACGCATCGCAGCAGCAGGCACATGAACATTTGAAAAAGGCCGACTGGCTGATCATTACGTTGGGCTCATCGTTTGTTTATAAGCTGCTCGAAGAAAGCCGCTTTGTGGCGAATTGTCATAAAGTGCCGGGGCAGCGATTCGACAAACACCTGCTGCCCATTGATGAGCAGATTGCTTTGCTCGACAATTGTATCCACCAGTTGTTTCATGCCAACCCGAAACTGAAGATCATTTTCACCATTAGTCCGGTACGGCATCTGCGGGATGGCGTGGTGGACAACAACCGCAGTAAAGCCCGGCTGCTGGAAACCGTGCATCACCTGGTGAATAAGTTCGACCGGTTGTTTTATTTCCCGGCGTATGAACTGGTGATTGATGTGTTACGGGATTACCGGTTTTATGATATTGATCTGGCACATCCAAACTATGCAGCCACCCAATTTGTGATGGAAAAATTTTCGGAGTATGCGTTTCGTGAACCCACGCTGCAACTGATCAAAGAAATTCGCCAGATCGTTACGGCACGCAATCACAAACCGTTTCATCCGGGTTCAAAACAGCACCGGCAATTCCTGCAGCAACACCTGGAGCTTACAGAGCAGCTTCAGAGCACACATTCATATCTAGATCTTTCTCAAGAACTTAGCTATTTCAAGAATCAGTTTTTATCATATAATTAGGCATACGTTATGTTATACAGGTTGGGGCGCAAACAGGGATAAAAGCAAACGCCTCAATGAAGGAGCGTTTATTTTCAAGACAGTAGTGCTGTGATGATTACACAGGCTACTTTGATAATCAGGATCATCACCTTTTTATCAATCTCAATGTTTATTTTCATAAACGATGATTTTAAAGTCGGAGTGCTGAAACGCTCCGGCTTTTTTGTTGCCTGTTTACAAATCCATTCCCACAGGTGAATCCCTTTCAGTAGCTGAATTTGTTTTTATCCCTGTTGCGTTATGGCTTTGT
>CAYMSG010000315.1:0-4970 GCA_964392955.1 uncultured Chitinophagaceae bacterium
AGCACACAAGGTATTTACACAAAGTACTAATGTGAGCAACAAATTTGCCGACGGTTATTACTGGATGGCAAAGACGGAAGAAAAACTCAACCGCATTACCGAAGCTATTGACAATTATAAACGTTCCCTTGCACTCGATCAAAGCATTACAGAAGCAAAAGATGCGTTGAAACGATTGGGAGTCGTAAAATGAGAAATGAAAAATTAAAAATCGAAAATAAAAAAGTAACATGCCGATTGTAGCCCCTTCTTTATTAAGCGCTAATTATATTCATCTCCAGGCCGATTGTGATATGCTCAACGCCAGTGAAGCCGATTGGTATCACCTCGATGTTATGGATGGCCGCTTTGTACCCAACATCAGCTTCGGACCCATGATCATTGACTTTATCCGCAAAGCCACTACCAAAGTGTGCGATGTGCATCTGATGATCGAAGAGCCGGAGAAATACGCCGAAGCATTTCAAAAAGCCGGTGCCGATATTCTTACGGTACATTACGAAGCATGCACCCATCTGCACCGCAATATTCAACAGATCAAAGGGCTGGGTATGAAAGCAGGGATTGCATTAAATCCGCATACACCGGTTTCTTTGTTGAAAGATGTATTGGCCGATATTGATATGGTTTGTTTGATGAGTGTGAACCCCGGTTTTGGCGGACAGGCATTTATTCCGCAAACACTCAACAAAATCAAAGAACTCCGCACTATGATCGATGAAAAAGGATTGCAGGTGGATATTGAAATAGATGGCGGTGTTACGCTTGCCAATGCAAAAAGTATTGTGGAGGCTGGTGCAACGGTGTTGGTGGCAGGAAATACCGTGTTCAAAGCACCCAACCCTACAGAGATGATCTCGTTGTTGAAGAAAATATAATTCTGAGGTCGGAAAAGTCCGGAAGAAACATCCCTACATAGAATGGTTTCCCATTTATGCAGCGTTCTGTAATTTATACTGGTCAAACAAATATGAAGCACCTCAGCTATATTATTTTTCTGCTTTTCATGCTTGGCAGTTGCAGCTATCCTTGCGGAAAATCGGACGGGTTCATGCTTAATTTTATTTCATACACTGAGCAGGAAGTAAACACCTATACGGTGAAGAGATATTCCAAAGGAACCAGTTTCATTAATTTGGTTGATTCAGTTATTGTTGACGGGTCTGTCATAAGCTACAGGCAAAATAATGACACGTTACAATGGGCTTCATCACTCAGTACTGCAAGGCTTCTTCCTGACTTTGATTACCAGGTTTTGATACCTGCCACTGGCAGCCAGTATCAAATCACAGAAATTTTTGAAGCGCAACAGGAAGGCCGCAAATCAATAAAAGAGCCTTATTGCAGAAACGGTATTGTGTCTTGCGAGGTGAATGGAGTGAAAACAACACTTTCGTTCGATAATCTTTATCTGAAAAAATAAGTTCCGCTGCTTTCCGTTTTAACAGAAAGACTTAGTTTTATCTTCCATGAAGGCTACCAAAACCTGCTTCCTCCTTGTAATGCTGCTGGCAACTGTTGTTTCGTTTGCGCAAAAGAACACAGCTACGGTAACCGGTAAAGTGCTCGACGAAAATGAGAATCCACTCAGCAATGTTTCGGTTGTCATTCTTGGTCGTAGTGCCGGTGTAACCACCAACGATTCCGGTTTTTTCAGCATCAAAGTACCTTCAGGTAAAGCCTTTGCCTTAATTTTTTCCTACACCTCTTATCGGTCCGAACAACGGAATTTCTTTTTGAATGATAACGAAGAAGAACGGATCGTGATGCGGCTTGAACGGGGAGGCAAAGAACTGCAGGAAGTAACGGTAACCGATAACCGTATCCGGGCAGAAGCCTCGGCTATCCGCATCAATCCCAAAAATGCATTGTTGCTTCCATCAGCTGTGGGTGGCGTGGAAGGCTTACTGAAAATATTTGTTGGCAGCAACAATGAACTCACTTCACAATATTCAGTACGTGGTGGTAATTATGATGAGAACCTGATTTATGTAAACGATTTTGAGGTGTTCCGTCCATACCTGGTTCGGCAGGGACAACAGGAAGGACTGAGCTTTATTAACCCGGAGATGGTTCGCAGTCTTACGTTTTACAACGGTGGTTTTCAATCACGCTATGGTGACAAGATGAGCAGTGTGCTCGACATTCAGTACAAACGTGCAAAGAAATTCGGCGGCTCGGCCTATGTTTCGTTACTGGAACAAGGTTTGCATTTTGAAGGTGGCACCAAAGATGAAAAAGTAAGTTTCACCGTTGGTGCACGCAACCGTAGTAATCAAAATTTATTGAGCAGTCAGCAAACAAAAGGTAACTATGTTCCTTCCAGCAACGATCTGCAAGGCTATGTCACCTGGCAACCAAATAGCAAATGGATGTTTGAAGCAATGGGTAATTATTCCCGTACGCAATTCAAATTAAATCCTGAATTCAGCAGCCAGACAGCGTCTGTTTTCTCTCCTTTTTTTACTGCCAATCTTGGGTTGGATATTTATTTTGCCGGTGGTGAACGTGACCGTTACAGCACAGCCATGGCGGGGATTGCAACCACATTTCAGCCGCATAAAAATCTGAAGTTGAAATGGATGCTCAGCCATTTCAGCAATACAGAAGAAGAGTCGTTTGATATACAAGGTGCGTATTTATTTGGTGAACGTGATTTCGACCGCAGCCGTTCTACGTTTGGTTTAATTGTGAGTCCGTTAGGGGCAGGTGTGTTTCAGAATTTTGCACGCAACCAACTGAACATTCAAATTCAAAATGCCACGCACAAAGGCAGTTTGGAAAAAGGAAAACATTTTCTTCAATGGGGACATAGTCTCGAACGCCAAAGCATTAATGATAAACTGAATGAATGGGAACTGACGGATAGTGCCGGTTATACATTACCGTTCGATCCCAATCAACTGCAGTTAACGAAAGTGATCAAATCAAAAGCTGATCTTGTCTTTTTCCGGACAACAGGTTATGTACAGGATAATATTATTCTCAACGATTCATTGAACATGACACTGCAGATTGGTGTACGTTACAATTACAACACGCTTAACAATGAGCTGTTGTTACAACCACGTGTGCAGTTTGCCATGCAGCCCATGGGTAAAAAAGACATCGTGTTCCGTGCAGCTGCAGGTGCCTATCATCAACCGCCATTCTACAGAGAGTTGCGTCGTTACGATGGTTCAGTAAATGAATCAGTAAAAGCACAAAAGAGTTGGCAGGTTGTGGGTGGTATCGATTACAACTTTAAGGGTTGGGGCAACCGTCCGTTTAAACTGCAGGTAGAAGGTTACTACAAACATATGTATGATATTGTGCCGTATGATGTAGACAATGTGCGTATCCGTTATTTCGGCAGCAACAGCGCCAGAGCTTATGCAACCGGTATTGAAGCACGTTTGTTTGGTGAACTGGTGAAAGATGCAGAAAGCTGGGTAAGTATTGGCTTGATGCGTACACGTGAAAATTTAGACAATGATCAATGGTATAATTATACATTGGATTCGTTGAACCAACCAATCGACAGTACATTGGTGCAGGGTGGCTGGATCAGACGTCCAACGGATCGCTTGCTCACCTTCGGTATGTTTTACCAGGATTATCTTTCTACCAATAAGAACTTTAAATTTTCGATGAATTTTTTATACGGTACCAATCTTCCTTACAATATTCCCAACAGTGTGAAGTACCGGAATGCATTAACCATCGATCCATACATCCGTGTTGATTTTGGTTTCAGTGCCTTGTTGCTCGATGGTGAAAAAAGCAAACGCCGTAGCCGCAATCCGTTTCGTGAGTTCAATAATATCTGGGCCAGCCTGGAAATTTTCAATGTCATCGATCGACCCAATACCATTTCCTATTTACTCATCAAAGATTTCAGTAATACCATCTTTTCAATTCCCAATCGTTTAACACCGAGGCTGATCAATTTCAAGATTGTGGCGAGGTGGTAGAAGCAGCCGGTAGTTTTTAGTTTGTAGTTGATAGTTTACCGGGCTGCACAATGCTTATCCTCTCTTAGGAGAGGTGTCAGACAGTTACACGGGAGAATGAGTGAAAGGGGGGGGTGTCATCACCCCGACTTTGATTCCACCCAATCCCACCCTATCTTTATATCGTAAATACAGGAGTATGAAAACATCCATCACCGCCATCGTATTTTTCTTTACAGCTGTATCTGGTTTTGCGCAGGCAAACGATCCCTATCTCGTATTTCCGATTGAACTGAAATTTTTTCAGGCGCAAAAAACAAGTCAGTTCAATGTGTTGCGCTGGCTGGCTCCCTGTACATCCGATTTTGCTACATTTGAAGTACAGCATTCCAGCGATAATCAAAATTTTACGGTGTTGCATCGTTTTACTGCCGACCAGATCCGCTGTGCAGAACCGTTTGACTATACCGATCTACAACGCCGTGAAGGAACAAACTACTATCGTATTAAACTTACCACACCCTCCAATACATCTGTCAACTCATTTATTGTTGCCGTGCTCAATGGAAGTAAAGGGTTTGCATTAAATGCCTTATTACCATCGCTTGTACAATCAAACGCTGTATTAAGTATTTCTTCAGCTGAAACAGATAAGTTACAACTCATCATTACCGACATCAGCGGCAAACGTTATACTGTCCGGCAGGAACAATTGCAGGCAGGTAGCAACCAAGTGCAGTTAAATCTCCAGGGTTTGCCGGCCGGTCAATACATTTTGCAGGCAAGCAACAGCAAAGGCGATCAGCAACAACTTCGTTTTCTCAAGCAATAAAAAAAGTTTTACAACCGTTGAAAGATTGCAAACCTGACTGTCGTCAGTGATATTTTCGCATGCAATAAAAACAAGACATTGTTTTCGTGATGCTGCATTTATTTCAGTAGATTTAGCTCACTCAAAACGATTGATATGCCAGCATCCACTCCCCTGCAACAATTCCTGAAAAACGAACAGGAATATCCGAACCATATTTTCTTACG
>CAYMSG010000316.1:0-4929 GCA_964392955.1 uncultured Chitinophagaceae bacterium
TGGAGCTTTTTTACCATCGAGCGTTTCAAGTGGTCGCCGGGTATGATCGGTATTACACTGGCGGTGGTTGGTTTATTGGTGGGTGCAGTACAGGGCGGTTTAACCAGAGTAATCAATCCACGCATTGGCAACGAAAAAAGTATTTACACCGGTCTTGCTTTGTATGCCGTAGGCATGTTGTTGTTCTCGTTTGCATCACAAAGCTGGATGATGTTTGCGTTTCTGATCCCTTATTGTTTGGGAGGTATTTGTAATCCTGCGTTACAATCCATCATGGTGGGCTACGTGCCTGCCAACGAACAGGGAGAGTTACAGGGTTCGTTAGCAGCATTAATGAGTGCAACCACTATCATTGGTCCGCCATTGATGACAAATACTTTTGCTTTCTTCACCGGTAAATCGGCTCCGTTTTATTTTCCGGGTTCGGCTTTTTTACTGGGTGCCATTTTTATGATTGCGAGTGCAGCAGTGGCTTATTATGTGTTGCATGTAAAACCGATCAGGGCCAGACTATAATCGGTTGGCTGTTTTCCGAAACAGGGAATAGTGAGATCTTATTTCGCAACAGCCATCATTCTTTATAATGGGGATAGAAAATGGTCTGTCATCAGCCGTTATCAACCTATCGTTAGCGACTGATTTCCAAAAATCCACAATCTAAAATCGCCCATCTGAAATTAACCCCGTCCCCTTATCTTTGCCACTCTAAAAAAATACGACGTGGCCACTAAATTCACAAAAGAAACATACTTATACTGGTACGAGTTGATGCTTTTACTTCGTCGTTTCGAAGAAAAAACAGGGCAGCTCTACGGTATGCAGAAAATCAGGGGGTTTTGTCATCTTTACATCGGACAGGAAGCCATTGCTGCCGGATGTATGACGGCCACCAAGGCAGAAGATAAAATGATCACTGCTTATCGTGATCATGGATTAGCCATTGCAAAAGGAGTAAGTGCCAAAAGCTGTATGGCTGAGTTGTATGGTAAGGCAACCGGTTGCTCTAAAGGCAAGGGTGGAAGTATGCACTTCTTTGGCGTGGATGTTGGTTTCTTTGGCGGCCATGGTATTGTGGGCGCACAAATTGGTACTGGTGCAGGTTTAGCGTTTGCTGACAAATACAAAGGAAACGACAATGTAACATTGGCGTTTTTCGGTGATGGTGCTGCCCGCCAGGGTATGTTGCATGAAACCTTTAACCTGGCCATGCTGTGGAAATTGCCTGTTGTGTTTATTTGTGAGAACAATAATTATGCGATGGGTACTTCCGTAGGACGTACCAGTAATGTAATTGACATTTATAAACTTGCAGATGCATATGATATGCCGGCCGATATGGTGGACGGTATGGATCCCGAAGCTGTACACGAAGCAGTATACCGTGCCGTGCAGCGTGGACGGAAAGGCGAAGGCCCTACATTACTGGAGATCAAAACTTATCGTTATAAAGGCCACTCAATGAGTGATCCGCAGAAGTACCGCTCCAAAGATGAAGTGGAAGAATACAAACAACGTGATCCTATTGAAACCTCAAAGAAAAAACTGCTGGAAGTATTTGGTGTAACCGAAGCAGAAATTGAAGTGATCAACGAACGTGTACGTGTAGAAGTGGAAGAGAGCGTGAAGTTTGCAGAAGAAAGCCCTTATCCCGAAGCAGATGAATTGTTGAAAGATGTGTATGTTGACCAAAACTATCCATTCATCGTTGACTAATTCAAAAAGTAAAACAATCAGTATTTAACAAGAATCATTTTTAAAATGTCTGAAACTAAAAAAACAACAGCGGAAGAACTGAACGATGTGCAAGCCATTAAACAGGCGAAAGATTTCTGGGGCCGTTTTTCAAAACCCATTACTTACATTGGCGGATTGGTAATCTTGCTGGCAGGTGGTTATCTGCTGTATAAAAATTTTGTGGTTGCTCCCAAAGAAACAAAAGGCAACGAAGCCATGAGCCGTGCACAGGCTTACTTTGCACAGGATTCGCTTGACCTTGCATTGAATGGCGACGGATCGGCAGCAGGTTTCCTGAAAGTGATCAAAACCTACAGCGGCACAAAAGCAGCCAATCTTGCACATTATTATGCAGGTGCTATCTATCTCCGTAAAGAAGATTATAACAACGCTATTAAACACCTGGAAGAGTTTTCGACCGATGCTACACAGATCCAGAGCGCAGCATGGCGTATGTTGGGCGATGCTTACATGAGTACCGATAAAAAAGAAAAAGGTGCAGGCATGTATGAAAAAGCAGGTAAGCTCAATGAAAAAGATGAATACACTTCTTCTGAAAACTTGTTCCGTGCCGCTATGGCTTACGAACTGATCGGTAAAAAAGAAAAGGCAACTGAGTTGTTGAAAACTCTCAAAGAAAAATATCCCAAGTCAACAGGCGGCGGACAGGCAGATAAATATCTTGCACGCCTTGGTGTAGTGAATATCGATTAATTCAACATCGCTAAACCCATTGTACTATGGCAGAGGTTAGCAATAGCAACTTATATCAATTGAATGCAGGCACTCACGATTTTTCGGGTGCCTGTGTTGTATTAATTCGAACCGAATGGAATGCAGCCATTGTGGATGAACTTGAAAGAGGTTGCAGAAAAACACTGGAAGCGTTTGATGTGAAAGAAATCATTTCAGTAACAGTTCCGGGTGCAGTTGAAATTCCGTTTGCAGTAAAATGTTTTTGGGAAAACAAATCCCGCTCTGTCAAAACAAGACCACATGCGTTTATAACGTTGGGCTGCGTGGTACGGGGCGATACACCCCATTTTGATTATGTGTGCAAGTCTGTTACCGATGGAGTAACACAGCTGAATCTTTCCATGGATGTGCCAACCATTTTTGGTGTGCTTACTGTGGAGAATCAGCAACAGGCCGAAGAACGCATTGGCGGCAAGAATGGCCATAAAGGTGAAGAGAGTGCCATCACCGCACTCAAGATGATCCTGTTAAATGAATCATTAAAGAAATAAAGACGCTGTACGTACAGCCAGTTGCAGCATGAATGTTCAATTATTTATTCCCTGCTTTGTAGATCAGTTATATCCCGCTACTGCTTTTAACATGGTAAAGGTGCTGGAGAAACTGGGCTGCACGGTTACGTACAACAGCAATCAAACCTGTTGCGGACAACCGGCGTTCAACGCAGGCTTTCAGGATGAATGCAAAGATGTAGCTACAAAGTTTCTCAACGATTTTTCCGGCAATGAATACATTGTTGCTCCCAGTGCCTCTTGCTCTGGTTTTGTTCGCAACTATTACGGAAAACTGTTCGATAATTCATCGGTCCATAACGAAGTAAAAGGGATCAGTAAACGTTTGTATGAGTTCAGTGAGTTTTTAACAGATGTACTGAAAGTTGAAAATGTAGGTGCCAGGCTGGAAGGCAAGGCAACTTATCATGACAGTTGTGCTGCATTACGTGAATGTAAGATCAAAGAAGGTCCACGTAAATTGTTACAGAACGTACAGGGCCTGGAGTTGGTAGAGATGCATGATGTGGAAACCTGTTGTGGTTTCGGCGGCACATTCGCTGTAAAGTTTGAACCCATCTCTATAGCCATGGCCGATCAGAAAGTCAACAATGCATTGGCAACAGGAGCACAATATATGATCTCTACCGATCTCAGTTGTTTGATGCACCTCGATGGTTATATCAAAGAGAAAGGACATAGCCTGCGAACATTACACCTTGCTGATGTGTTAGCAAATGGGTGGTGAGAATACAATTTGAAAATTTGGGAATGAGTTAATTTGAAAATTAACTTCGGCTCAGATTCTGTATTTTCATTTCTACATTTTCAAATTCTCAAATTTTCAAATTAATATGGCGCATTGGTTAATCAAATCAGAACCGTTTAAATACAGTTGGGATCAGTTTGTAAAAGACAAGCAAACGTTTTGGGATGGTGTACGCAACTATGCAGCACGTAATAATCTCCGTGATATGAAGAAAGGTGATGAAGCATTCTTTTATCACAGTAATGAGGGATTGGAAATTGTAGGGATTGCAAAAGTGGTGAAGGAGTCGTACCCGGATCCTACAACCGATGAAGATGCATGGGTGGTGGTTGATTTTAAACCGGTACGCAAACTGAAAAAGCCGGTTACGCTTGCGCAGATGAAAGCTGATCCTCGTTTGGCAAATATGGATCTGTTACGTTTAGGACGTTTGAGTGTTGGAAAAGTAACAGATGAAGAGTGGGATGTAGTGTTGGAGTTGGCGGGAGAGAAATAATTTTTTGTAATCAGAACAATCGAAGGGAAGCTGACAACAGCTTCCCTTTTTTTGTACTTAACTTTTTTTAACAAATCACAACGGTTACTTTTTTGATGTTCATCGTATCAATCATTACTTATGAACGATACATCAGCAGTTGAATGATTTGCACGCCGGCAAATGAATTCAGCAAGTACTTCGCTGCTCCTGCATCTTGCTTCTCATTTAAAAACAATCAAATTATTTCAAAATGAAATGAGCATTAAATTTTCAAAGTTTTCTTTTTTGTAGACGAAGAAAATTTATATGCGAATAACATTTGGCAATAAAAAATCAAAAACTTATCAAATGAAAAAAATCATTTTGGCTGTCATTCTATTGGCAGCCGCAGGCGGAGCTTTGTACTATTATTTTCAAACTAAAAAACCGGCAGCACAAACAGCTGCTTCGTATCAGCAACAGATCATCGGTGAATGGATGATCGATTCAGTTGCCGCAGGCGATTCAGGCAGCATTGGTTTATTATTGGTAGCACTCGATACAAATTTTACAAAGTATCGTTTCCATTTCAAAGAAGATGGCAGCATTACGCAGTTGTTGAACGACAGCATCGTCCCTGTAAAGCGAACCTATGCCTGGAAAGATAGTATGCATCTTCTTTTTAGCGAGGATGATTCAATTCCGGAACCACAACCTGTACA
>CAYMSG010000317.1:0-4924 GCA_964392955.1 uncultured Chitinophagaceae bacterium
TTATCGATGGTTAAATTTTCTTTTACCATTTGCACAATGCGTCGTCCGCTTAATTGTGCCATTACTTTCTTGCGACTGTCAGCAGCAGGTATGGCCGCTGCACCACTCAATGTTAAGCCTAGTGCTTCCACCATCACCGCCATGGTACTTGCAGTACCCATCGTCATACAATGACCGATACTTCTGCTCATACAACTTTCTGCATACTCCACATCTTCCTGGCTCATCTTACCGGTCTTCATGTCTTCGTCAAACTTCCACACATGTGTACCGCTGCCGATGGTTTGTCCTTTGTATCGTCCGTTCAACATCGGCCCACCGGGAACAACAATGGTAGGTAAACCAACACTTGCTGCACCCATCACCGTACTTGGTGTTGTTTTATCGCAACCGGTTAATAACACCACACCATCCATCGGATTACCACGGATACTTTCTTCAGCATCCATACTTGCCAGGTTACGGAACAACATCGCTGTTGGTTTCAACAAGGTTTCACCCAAACTCATGATGGGAAACTCAACGGGAAATCCACCCGCTTCAAGCACACCACGCTTCACCGCTTCTGCATGATCACGAAAATGCGCATTGCAAGGCGTGAGTTCGCTGAACGTATTGCAAATGCCGATTACGGGCCGTCCATCAAACATATCGGTAGGCATACCCTGGTTCTTCATCCAGCTGCGGTAAATAATGCCATCTTTATTTTTCTTACCGAACCAATCGTGGCTTCTTAAATGTGTGCTCATCTTTTTCTGTTTATAATCTCATGGGTTGCCTTGGCGGCTAATTTAAATCTTTATTCGTCCGCTCACTGTTAATCAACCTCCAAATACCCAATGTGTTTTTGTTTTTTAATTCTGCAGGCAATAATACGTCGGGCATGTTCTGGTAACAGACCGGTCTTGTAAAACGATTGATCGCTGCAGTACCAACCGAAGTTGACTTGCTATCGGTTGTTGCCGGGAACGGACCGCCGTGGACCATTGCACTGCATACTTCTACACCGGTAGGAAATCCATTAATGACAACCCGCCCCACTTTTTGTTCAAGCACATCGATCAGTTCTTTGTATTCTACCAGTTCAGCCTCTGTTCCGTGCACAGTAGCTGTAAGATGGCCAGACAATTTTTTAGCAATATTGATCATTTCCTGTTTGCCGGCAGTGCTTACAGTAATGCTGGCCGGACCAAATATTTCTTCACTCAGCTCCGGATTACTTTCAAATGTTTCACTGCTTGTTTCAAACAGTACCGGTGTTGCATAGTTGCTTTCATTTCCTTTTGCTGCAGCACCTGTTGCCAGTTGCGCCACACCATTTACCTGTAACTGTTGTTCTACTGCTTTACTGTAAGAATGATAAATCGCAGGCGCCAGCATTACACCACCATTTGTTTTTTCAAACTCCTGCTTCAATATGTTTTTAAAATCATTTTCATTTTCCTTATAAAACAGCACACCGGGATTGGTACAAAACTGTCCAACACCCAACGTAATCGATCCTGCATAACCGGTTGCAATAGCAGCGGCTCTTTCTTTCATTGCCTGCGGCAGAATAAATACAGGATTGCTGCTGCCCATTTCTGCATAAACAGGTATAGGCTCGGGACGACTTACCGCTGCATCATACAACGCTTTTCCTCCTTTGTATGAACCTGTAAAACCAACGGCTTTAATGTGCGGATGTTTTACCAACTGCATACCGGTAGTGGTACCATCGCCAAACAGCAAGGAGAAAACACCATCGGGCATATTGGTTTTAAATGCTGCCGTTTGAATCGCCTTCCCAACAATGGATGAAGTGGCAGGATGTGCACTGTGTGCTTTTACAATTACAGGACAACCTGCTGCCAATGCAGAAGCTGTATCGCCACCCGCAACAGAAAATGCCAATGGAAAATTGCTTGCACCAAACACCGCTACCGGACCAAGTGCAATTTGCATATAACGAATATCAGGTTTGGGGACAGGAACACGATCAGGAATTGCTGTTTCAATGCGTGCATCTACCCAGGAACCTTCACGCAACAAAGCAGCAAACATTTTTAATTGATTCACCGTGCGTCCTCTTTCACCTTCAATACGTGCAGGTGGCAAACCTGTTTCGCTGCAACAAACCGTTACTAACGTATCGCCGGTTTTTACTATTTCATCTGCAATTGCTTCTAAAAAGCCTGCTTTTTCATGCCCGCTCTTTTTATAATACAGCTGAAATGCGGCTGCTGCTTTTTCAGCTGCCATATCAACTTCTGTTGCTGTGGCTTTCGGAAAAACATAGTCGTTATTGGTTGCGGTTGCAGGATTAAACGAGTAAATGCTTTCTGTTCCTTCTGCTGAAAAATGAAATCCAATGATCTGTTTCTCTTTTATCATATTCAATATTTCAATCGTTCTGATTCTGTTGTATGGAAAAGACCCTTTGTGGATACAAAAGGTCTATTGCTAACGATAGATTGCTGTTGCAAGTTTATATTGCTAAGCTATTTCAACTACAATTTTCTGCGCTTCACTTTCGTGCAGCTATTTGTTATTTGTTGAAAAGGATTCCGTCGATCAACACAAAACGGAATCCTTTTGTATTATAATTTATCCCAAAACACACGGGACGATAATTTATCTCCACCTATCGCTGCAGAAGCAGCGTTATAGTTAGCAGTATTGGACGATGCTTCCAGATCAGGATAAGAAAGCCTTCTGGCAAAACCTACACTGCCAAGAGCACCTGCAACCGGATTGGGTGTTAATGCAGGGAAACCACTTCTTCTGAAATTGGCAAATGCTTCTGTTCCGTTTCTGATATTCACCACCCAATATTGTGTATTGATCAATCGCAACGCATCAGCAGGAGTATAAGCTACGGCAGGATCGTTTAAATAAGCAGTCACTTCTGCACCTGTAATAGGTGTAGTACCAGTGTACAAAGCATAAGAAGCCATATCTGCTGTAATTGCATTGTCATAGTAGATCTTGGCCTGTGCATCGCCACCTGGAATCCAACCTCTCTTTGCTGCTTCTGCCAGTAACAACGATGTTTGCGCATACGTTACCCAAAATTCGGGAACACCCGGAGCAGCTACAATATTTACATTGAACTGCGAGTAATTCAGTCCTGAACCTCTGCCACCTCTGTAAGGACTTCCGGGAGCTAATATCTGATCACTCGTTACACCGATTGGCACGCCATATTGATTGGCCAATACCATATCAGGTGTAAGATTATTTGCAATAGCACCCGGATCAGGATATTGTGCAATCAAAAATTTACCACGTGGATCGTTGGTTAATTTCAATTGATTTACAAATGGCTCTGCCGCATAGTTGAACTGAGAGAAATTCCGCAAGGCTGCATTATCAGGTTGCGAAAACGTGGTTCCATCATTTTTTACAAATGCATTATCTGCATTTGATGTCATCACCCCGCCGGCAAATGCTTCGGCAACAATTGCCTGTGCTTTTGCAGGATCAAGTTTTGTATAACGCATTCCTAAACGTAACAACAATGAATTACCAAGTCGTTTCCATTTGGTTGCCTGGTCTGCTGCCGTTGATGTCCTGGTTGATGGCTGTGCATTTGTACCATAAAACAGATCTGCAGAAATGTATTCACCGCTTGTGCTTAATGCAGCAATGGATTCTTTCAGCTCTTTGTAGAGGTCTTCGTAAATAGCTGCATCATCATCATACTTTGGAAAAAATATCGCATCAGTTACTGCCTTACCGGCTTCTGAATAGGGAACATCGCCGTAATCATCCACCAGGCCCATAAACACCTGTGCCTTCCAGATACGGATCATGCTTCTCAAATTCACACGGGGAGTATTTGCACCCAAAATAGCCAACGCCTGTGTAAGGTTTTTTATCGGAGGTGCGTTACCGTTAGATCCACCTGCATACGATTGATCCCATTTTGCATTACTGTTAAGATCAATATCTGCGTTGAAACTAAAACCCTGGGTGGCGCCTGTATTGTACGGAACCACAAAATGCTGTACAATGATGTGCTCTGCATTCCAGGTACCAATATGCGTTCGTTGCGCACCGGCTAGCAGTACTGCAGGATCAATACTTGTTACTGCATACGGATTCGTATTTATCTTTTCAAAATCCTTGTCACATGCTGTTAATAAACAGCCGCTGCAAACAATAAGGATCAGTTGTTTAAATATTTTAAGCATGTTGTTAGAATTTAACATTTAAAGTAAGATTGTAATTACGTGTAGTAGGTAATGATGAATTCTCATAACCTGCTCTGATATCACCAGACGACTGGATAGCTTCCGGATCAAGGCCCGGTAAATCTTTATACAGGATAGCTACGTTGCGGCAAGAGGCAGACAACTGAATTCCTTTTACGAAATTAAACAGATGTACCTTGGTTAAAAGACTGGTGAAATTATACGCTACAGAAATGTTTCTGAGTTTTACAAAATCAGATTTGAATGTGAACGGATCACCTATCTGATCGTTCCGGTAACCTGTCCATAAATTCTGTAAGCCATTGTTGGCAACAGTAATTGCTACAGTGTTAGGCTGACCTGTATTTACGTTTACACCAGGGAATATATAACCACCCTCACGACCTGTTAATGACAATTTGCTATGCCCTTGTCGTGTCATGTTCAACAACGTAGAAGTTAAAACAGTACCACCAAACTTATAATCGAACTGAACACCTACACTCAGGTTCTTGTAGGTGATGGTGTTATTCCATCCACCGGTGAATTTTGGAATTGCACTGCCAACCGGATTAAACCCTGTGGTAATACCCGCAGGGTTTGTATTTGATGGGAGTGGCCGACCATCGTTGCCTACAAGAATTTCTCCTTTATCGTTTCTGCGGTATGTTCTGGTGTAGAGTTGGTTCATTGCTAAACCTTCTGTGTACCTGATTTCTCCAAGGAATTCATTTCCTGTTCCATTGAAG
>CAYMSG010000318.1:0-2253 GCA_964392955.1 uncultured Chitinophagaceae bacterium
TAAGGTGCTCATCGAGTTATTTGATACTTACAATCGTTATCTTTGCTCCTCAATTGAAAAGCTATATGAAAGAAGTATATGTTATCTCCGCCGTTCGCACACCCATGGGTAGTTTCGGCGGCAGTTTAAAAAGTTTAACCGCCACACAGTTAGGAGCCATTGCTATTAAAGGCGCTTTGCAAAAAGCAGGAGTTGATGCAAGTAAGGTTCAGGATGTCTTAATGGGTTGTGTGATTCAGGCCAATCTCGGCCAGGCACCTGCACGACAAGCCGCAAAATTCGCCGGCCTGCCCAACGAAGTAAACTGTACAACTGTAAATAAAGTGTGCGCCAGTGGTATGAAAGCGATTGCACAGGCCGCACAAAGCATCCTGCTCGGCGATGCAGAAATTGTTATTGCCGGTGGTATGGAAAGCATGAGCAATGTGCCGTTTTATGTGGACAGTGTGCGTTGGGGAAACAAATATGGCAACAGCAATTTGATCGATGGTTTGGCCAAGGATGGTTTGACCGATGTGTATGATGGGAAGGCCATGGGCAATGCTGCCGAATTATGTGCAAAAGAATGTGGCATCAGCAGAGAAGAGCAGGATGCTTTCGCCATCGAAAGTTATAAACGCTCACAAGCTGCATGGGAAAAAGGTTTGTTCGATAATGAAGTTGTGCCGGTAGAAATTCCGCAGCGTAAAGGTGATCCCATTGTGTTTGCAAAAGACGAAGAACCGTATAATGTAAAGTTTGATAAAATACCAAGTCTCAACCCTGCCTTTCAGAAAGACGGAACGGTGACTGCTGCCAATGCAAGTACCATGAACGATGGTGCAGCAGCATTACTATTAATGAGTAAAGAAAAAGCAGATGAGCTGGGATTGAAACCCATTGCAAAAATTTTATCGTATGCGGATGCGGAACAGGCTCCAGAATGGTTTACAACCACACCTTCATTAGCAGTACCAAAAGCAGTTGCGAAAGCAGGTTTGCAAATGAGCGATATCAGTTATTGGGAGTTGAATGAAGCGTTTTCCGTAGTGGGTATTGAAAACAGCAAACGTATGCAACTCGATCCGGCGAAAGTAAATGTGCATGGTGGTGCAGTATCATTGGGGCATCCCCTGGGAGCAAGTGGTGCACGGATTATTGTTACACTCATCAATATACTCAAAGCAAATAATGCGAAGTATGGTGCGGCAGGAATTTGCAATGGTGGTGGAGGTGCAAGTGCAATGGTGATAAGCCTCCCCTAAATCCCCTCCAAAGGAAGGGACTTGCCAAGCACAGCCCTGACTTGTTTAACAGTAAGATTAAATTAAATAGAAAGCTCTTCTAACATCGGAGAGCTTTCTATTTGTAAGCACTTGTATCTAGCGAGGGCTGTGCAAAGGACTCACTCCCTTTAGAGAGAATTGGTGAGGGTTGTTCTAATCTTTCTTCGCCACACACATCCAATCCCAGGGATAAGGCTCTTCCAGCCATTTCGGGGGATGGTTAAATTCGGTTTTCCAGGTGTAGTTGATTTTTTCAATCCGGTCAACTGTAAAGCCATCGAGTTTCAACAGCAGTTCCAGCTCTTCTTTCAAATAATGCTTGGTAGGTACATTGTCGATATCGGTTACACCTTGTTTGATATTTTTTGCAAGGGCGTATGCTTTCTCCACCGATTCAATTTTTTCTTTATTGTCATCGTCCACATTCCAGCGGTGTGCAATGATGTTGCTGTAGAGTTTTGATTCAAGCGATGGTACCACAAGAATTAATGTGCCGCCCTGGTTCAAACAAATATTGAGCGATTGAAAAAAGTTGATCCGTTTCTTAAGATTGTCGGTGAGGATGGCATTGATGCAAACCGCCACATCGCAGGGAGTAACGATTAATGTGTAAGCACTCATATCCATACGCTGGTATTCCACATTGGGATAGGCTTTACATTTTTCCTTGGCGATATCGAGATTTGTGGCAGAAATATCGGTTGCCACTACATATTTGAATGCAGTTGCCAGCAGGGGAATCCATTTGCCAATGGCGCAACCAATATCCGTTACGGTTTTTTCTTTGGATGCCACCTCTTCAATAGCGCCCACGATCTTTCCGCCTGTGTCGTTTTTCAGTACATCAAAAATTTCTTCGTTGTAATTGGGAGCAATGCGTTCCCAGTAATTTCTGTCCATTTGATAAATTGCTCTTTCACTAAAGATAATTTTTGTTGCTGATTGAATTGGATTCCGGTAATTTAACTTCTCAACAAAAAGCCATGAG
>CAYMSG010000318.1:2263-4914 GCA_964392955.1 uncultured Chitinophagaceae bacterium
ATCACACTACGATATGCTGTTCCTGCGGATGCAGAACTGATTGCTGACATGAGCCGTACTTCTTTTTACGAAGCCTTTGCGAAGGATAACACAAAAGAGGATATGGATATTTTTATGAACGAACAGTTTACCAGGGAGGAGCTGATGAAAGAAGTGGAATTAAGCGAAGGTATTTTTATTGTAGCTTCCATCGATGATGAGCCGGTTGGTTATGCACGGTTGCGGGTGAAGAACCATCTTGCACATGAGCAGGCCATTGAAATTGCACGCATCTATGCATTGGAAAAGGCAATCGGAAAAGGGGTGGGGAAGGCACTGATGCAGGAGTGCATTAACAAGGCAAATCAGCTGCAGATGAAATCGATCTGGCTCGGCGTGTGGGAAAAAAATGAACGGGCCATTGCTTTTTACCAACGCTGGGGCTTTGAACGATTTGGTGAACACGGGTTCCTGCTGGGTACCGATCTGCAAACAGACTGGCTGATGAAAAAAATACTGTAGGCCTGGTATTTCTACGTGAGTTTGTAGTACAGTCTATGAAAACCCCTGTAAATACAATGATTTCAGCGGAAAAGCGTTATATTAGCATTCGTCCAATAACTATTAAAAACAAAATACCATGAAACGTTTTGAAAAAACACTCCCCGTTTACAGTCGTAAAGACGTTCCCCTGATTTTATTTGTTGTATTTTTTTCGCTTGCACTGATCCTTAGTATGTGCATCAATGCATATAAATAATTGTTGCTTGTTGCAGCAATTTGCCGAAACCAAAACCAACTGCACGAATAAAAATGCCTCTGATGATCAGAGGCATTTGTTGTTTATTGTTTTTTCAGAACCAGTTTCTGTGTTTCATCTTTTTTTATCAGCTCAAAACTTTCCGCCACTTCTTTAAACTTCGAAGGGGGAATGATGTGTTTGTGCAGTTGCAGTTCGGTTGATACCTGCAGTTCGTTGGTTTCTTCTTTTACATGAATGCTGTTTTTGTATCGCACATACTCATTTGTTACTTCTTTCGTAGGCGGAATACTTTCCCTTGCAAAACCTGCAGGTAACTTGTACGTGATATGGTCTGTCTTCAGATAAGGATAATTAAATAAGAAATCGTATTGCCGTTCTTCAGCAGGCTTAATGGTTTCATCGTTGAGTTTGTACTGCCGCTGCGGATAAAAATATTTACTGCCGGCTTTAAAGTCGAAGAATTGTGAATAAGCCAGTTTGATATTAACAAGGTGCCCGTCGGCAGAATCAGCTACGATTTTTACTTCAAGATCATCGGGTGTTTTGTAGCCGAATGCATTTACCAATGCTTTTTTTACCTGTTCTTTGTTCTGCCCGTCAAAATAAGCATTTACAATTTCCCAGAGTTCACCACTAACATATACACGACTGTTTAAGAGTGCACTTCCATCATCGAATAACTCTGCCTCCGTAGTAGCACGCCATTGATTGTAATTGCTTTTGCTTCTTGGTGTTTTTACAATAACACCTCCATTTTCAGTGAGAAGCAGTGCATTTCTGTTTTCGGTAAATGTTCCTAACATACCGGGAAGCGTTTGTTTGCTGGTACATTCCAGCCAAACAGAATCATTTTTTAACGGAACACACAAAATCACATGATTGAAAATACTCGATGCAAATGCAGGATCAACAGGATATTCATTTGCGCCTGCATTGATCAATGCAGCATGCGATTTTATACCAACTGCATTGAGCATGTTTTTCATGTAATGCGTTAAGCCTTTACAGTCGCCGTATTTTTTTTGTTCAGCAAACGAAACAGGGAATGGCTTGAAGCCCCCAATACCAAACTGGATACTTACATACCGAAACTCTTTTTGCATGTAGCGATAAAGGATCGCAATTTTTTCCTGTTCAGTTGCAGCATCTTTGATCAATGATTTAAAGAATTCAACCCGTTCCGGTTTAAATGGATTCTCTTCTTCGTAAAAAGGGTAACTCCACTTGCCAAACTCTTTCCAGTTTTCTAATGATCCGGGATAGCCGTCGTAGCTGAATTGGGTAGGTGACACATCTACCCACGGGAGCGAAACCCATGCACCGTATGATGCAGTTTCTTTTGTAGGTACGGTTTTGTTATTCAGTTCCCAGGTATAAATGGTTTTTTTCTCTTCTTTAGTTACAACAGGATCGCCTTTGAAATTATAGGCTTTGTATTTAACAGGAATGGCAGACTTAACCACATACCTGCTCTTTTTATACGATTCGGTTGTGCTTCCGAAAAACCAGGGCTGCAGATCAAGAATAGCTGTACAGTTTATTTCATATTCTGTTTCAATGGTGCAGGGTGTGCCGGGTACAGGAAAGTCAAGTTCATAAAGTTTACTATCTGAAGCAAGTGTAACTCCATCATAAGTTCCTTCCAGTTTGAAATCCTTTTTTTTGAATTTGGAAATTTCAACTCCCAACTCATTGTACACTTTAATGGTAATCTCTTCCAGCTTTCGAAATTTATTAACACCAATCCGCACTACAGAATGGCGTAAACCTGCTTTCGTAAGTACGGTAACGATGGTGTGAGAGCGAATGGTCATTTTGGACGGAGATTCAATATCGATCTCACTTTCTTCGAGATGATACACCGCATCCGCATCTTTCTTCAAACTATCCGGCAAGGTAAGGGATGAAT
>CAYMSG010000319.1:0-4894 GCA_964392955.1 uncultured Chitinophagaceae bacterium
TACAAATAAGTGTTTTTACCTATACCCTGTTTGCCCAGCTACTACAATGAAAAGTCCCGCCTGCATTTCTGCATGGCGGGACTGATGATTCGTTACTATAAATATTACTTACTCCAGTTCACCTTCGCCACTTTTACATCACGGGAGTTACCGCCGATCATGATTTGAAATTCACCTGCTTCCCATCCATATTTCAGATCATAATTATAAAACATCAGATCCTTTGGACTGATATTGAATGAAACTGTTTTACTTTCACCTGCTTTTAACTCCACTTTCTGAAAACCTTTCAATTCTTTTACCGGACGTGTAACCGAACCCACCACATCACGAATGTATAATTGCACCACTTCCTTTCCTGTAACTGCACCGGTGTTGGTCAATGTTACACTGGCTGTGATATTTTGATTTCCTTTTGGCGATGCATTACTGATCTTTACATCGCTGTACGAAAAAGTTGTGTAGCTTAATCCATAACCAAACGGATACAACGGATCGTTGCTTACATCTAAATAGTTACTGCGGAATTTCTGAAACCACTGTCCATCAGGCAATGGACGACCGGTGTTCTTATGATTATAGAACATCGGAACCTGACCCACATTTTGCGGAAAGGTCATGGTTAATTTGCCGGAAGGATTTACATCGCCAAACAACACATCTGCTACTGCATAACCGGCTTCGCTGCCACCAAACCAAACATTTAAAATAGCAGGTACATTCTGATGTTCCCATGTTAATGCCAACGGACGACCGGTGAACAATACCAGCACCACAGGTTTGCCTGTTTTTAATAATGCTTTCAACAAATCTTTTTGTGCCTGTGGAATTTCAATATTACTTCTGCTCGAAGATTCACCGCTCATCTCTGCACTTTCGCCGAGCACTGCCAACACCACATCACTCTGATTAGCGATGGCAACAGCTTCGTTGATCATTTCTTCCGGCGAACGTTTATCCCGTCCGATTCCTTTACCGAACATGGTTGCACGGTCTTCAAATGCTTCATCGTAATCGAGATTACTTCCTTTTGCATAGAGGAACTTTACTTTGTTACCTGCTACTTCGTTTAAACCTGTTAATACAGCTGTAGCTTTATCAAACTCAGCAGCTACACTCCAGGTACCGGGCATATTGCGTTTATCATTTGCCAGCGGACCAATAACCGCAACGGTGCCACTTTTCTTCAACGGCAAGATGTTGTTTTGATTTTTTAACAACACAAAGCTTTGTGCTGCCGTTTCTCTTGCAATCTTACGATGAGCCGTAGTAAAGATTTCTGTTTTTGCACGCTCTTCGTTGCAGTAACGATACGGATCATCAAACAAACCCAGTTTGTATTTTGCTTCGAGGATTCTTCTGCATGCTGCATCAATCATCTGCATGGTTACTTTCCCATCTTTCAACGATTGTTTGAGTGTGGTTAAAAACCCTTCCCCCACCATATCCATATCAATACCTGCACCCAATGCTCTTGCAGAAACAGTTTTTAAATCGCCAATACCATGATCCACCATTTCATTGATACCTGTATAGTCTGTCACCAAAAACCCTTTAAAGCCCCATTGTTTGCGTAATACATTATCTAGTAACCATCTGTTGGCAGTTGCAGGCACACCATCAATTTCATTAAAAGAAGCCATCACACTTCCCACACCTGCCTCCACTGCTGCCTGGTAAGGATAAAAATATTCATTGTACATACGGTAACGGCTCATATCGGTTGTATTGTAATCACGACCGGCTTCTGCAGCACCATACAATGCAAAATGTTTTACACAACTCATGATGGTATTATTGAGCGACAAATCTTTTCCCTGGTAACCACGCACCATTGCTTTGGCAATTTGTCCGCCGAGGTACGGATCTTCTCCATTGCCTTCTGATACACGGCCCCAACGAGGATCACGTGTAAGATCCGTCATGGGTGAAAACGTCCAGTTGATACCATCAGCACTCGCTTCTATTGCAGCAATGCGTGCACTTTGTTCAATCAACTGCATATCCCAGCTGGCACTTAAACCAAGCGGAATGGGAAATACGGTTTGATAACCATGAATCACATCCATCCCAAACAGCATCGGAATTTTTAAGCGTGACTCTTCCACTGCTACTTTTTGTACAGCTTTAATTTTTGCAACGGATTTGATGTTGAACAATCCGCCAACTTTACCTTCTTTGATCTTTTTACCAATATCAGAATTACTTGCCTGGCCCGTAACAATATCACCAGAGCCCGGCAAATTCAATTGTCCGATCTTTTCATCCAAGGTCATCTTCTTCATTAATGCATCGATGAAGACTTTCATCTTTTGTTCATTTGTCTGCTGCGCTGCCAACTGTTGATGCGATAGTACCAACAGCAAAGCCAACGTTGTCAATAATTGTTTCATGTTCGTGTCGTTTTAATTGCAGTTAAAAACAGATTTCACTTCGTTTGATCGTATACTCAATACGACCGTTTTTATTTTTATCGATTATTTCCATTTTAATTACAGGATCACTCGCCCATTCGATTGTAAGCAACCCGATGTGATTATCCATTACCGGACCTTCGATCCTGTTTTTATTGAGCGTTGCAAAATCCCAGGTTGAGGTAATACCACTCGATGTTACATCGTAGATGGGATACAAACCCGGCGTTTGCAGTTTTGATATTTCTGCATAATTCACATCACCAGTTAAAAACATCACCGCATTTGCTTTTGTTTATTTTATGAGATCGAGCATTCGTTTCTGCTCGTGCGGAAAAATAGCCCATGCTTCATATCCGTTGTATTCAATGCTGAACTGTGAACCGCTGCAGATCAAACGCAGATCGGCCGGCTTTTTTAATTCTGCTTCCAGCCATTTCCATTGTTCCTCACCCAGCAACACACTGTCTTTATTGGTATGCGGCTGATAGTCGGGCTTATAGAAATAATGTTCTCTCGGAAGTTGAACGCTGCTGTCGTACAACAGGAGATTATTCCGGAACGTACGCACATCGAGTAAAATCAATTGTACCGTTTTACCGCCTTGCTGAATATACTCTGCATGATAAATTCCTTCGTGTTTCCTGCGCTCACTTTCAGCAGGTTCTTTAAAGAAGGAAAGAAAGATTTCTTTTGATTCTTTTTTAAAAGGATAATGTTTGCCTGCATCATTCCTGCCGAAATCATGATCATCCCAGGTAGCAAAAATATTCGTTGCAGCTGCCAGCTGCTGATACTCCGGCTTTGCACCTAACCGATTGTACTTTGCTCGAAGCGTATCCATATTATCTGTATCACCATAAATATTGTCGCCGAGAAAGATAAAGGCGTCGGGCTTTTGTTCAGCAGCAATAGCAAGCACCGGTTGCGCATCGTCTTGATGACCACAAGAGCCAAACGCAATTTTTGTTACCTGCGGTTGTTCTTTACAACCTGTCATTGCCAACGCACTTAAGATGATGCAAGTGATTAAACGCATGTTTCGTTATTTAAGCAATACTTTTTCCAGTTTTGTTTTCCAGATGGCATACCCTTTTGCATTCATGTGCAAATTGTCTTTCAAAAAAATATCCGGCATCGGTTCGCCTTTTTCGTTCAACATGGCACTGTACACATCAACAAACTTTGTGTTGGGTTTTGTTGCCAGAAACGATTTAATCTTTTGGTTTGCTTCTTTATACTTATCAAGCAAGTGAACACGACTGGGACTTGGTTTCATCGACACATAAGCAACAGGTACGTTTTTATATTTTGCACGGATGTAATTGAACAAGGTAGTAAAACGTTGCATCACCAGTTCCACTGTTACGGTATCGCTCGATGCAAAATCATTTTCGCCGCAATAGATCACAATCTGTTTGGGTTGATAAGGAAAGATTACATCATACCGGTAACGGATCACATCAGCTAATGTACTTCCTCCAAATGCACGATTGAGTATTTTACGATTGGGAAAATAAGTCTGCACATCTTTCCACATCGTAAACGATGAGCTGCCGATGAATAATACCTGGTTTGCTGCAGGAAAAGCTGCACTATCAGCTGCTTTAAACTTTTGCACTTCGTTCCAGAAGGGAAACGGCTCTTTGCTTTGTGCATTGGTAACAAGCACAACAAAGAGAAACAACATACTAACGAAAACTTTCTTCATCATTATTCTACTTTCATTACGGGTGAACGTTCACTTACACCGTTCTCATTGACGGCTTCAATGCTGTAATAATACGTCTTTAATGCATCCATTGCCTTCATCCAGTACTCATTGTTTGCATGCACCATAATACTGGTGTACAATTTATCCGGATGGGTGCCGTAATAAATATTATAGGCAAAAGCATTGTCAACCGGCTTCCACTTGATGAACGCACTGCGTTTATCTTTTTCCGTACGCAATACAATAAATCCTTTCACTGCTTCCGGCTTTGCGCCATTACCATTACCAAATACACGTAAACCGCTGACTGCAAATTTACCGGTTGGCATATGGATATTCTCCACTTTTATATAACGTGCCTGCACCGGCTTTTCCAGTTCTACATATTCGTGCGGAATATCTGCTTTGTTTGTACTCTTATCAACCAACACCGTCCATTTCTTTCCATCAACCGAGTAATACATTTTGTATTGATGATACTGATCGTTCCATTTTCCCAAACGATTCTGCTCCACATCCTGATCAGCATAATTGATCTGGACTGCATGAACAGTTGATACAGTTCCCAAATCGGTTTGTATCCATTCGCCTTTGTTACCTGTTGCTGCACTCCAGTATGTTTTGATCAATTCATCAACAGCATGATTGGCAACATAATTACCAAGCGTAGATGAAACCTGTACAGGTTTGTTATAGTTCAACAACATCCAGCCGGTGAAATAAGGCGACTTACCATCTTTACCATAAACCGATCCATCTATTTTAT
>CAYMSG010000320.1:0-606 GCA_964392955.1 uncultured Chitinophagaceae bacterium
TTTGTTGTAATAGTTTTTTGTTTTGTAAGGAGGCAAGATAAAGAGAGCTGATTTTTTTATGCAGCTCATCTATGGTCCAGGTGTTTACATCGTCTTTCTGATAATTCACAGTATTGGTACGGTCGTAAAATTTCCAGCGGTTATTCTGGAAATATTGCCAGTATACTTCCGCTGCATAATTCGTAAGTACTGATTTCAAGGGCTCGGCAGCCGTTCTGATTTCTTTCTCTACTTCTGTAATAGCTTTTACATCAGCATCCTCTTCTTTCTGTTGTTGAATACTTAAGCGAAACAGAACAGCTTTTAGCAACTGCCCATTGTTTTTTTCTTTTTTAGCTGTAGTATAAATCAGCTGTACATCTTTCAATGCAGACTCCGTCAGCCCTTTTTTGTTCAGAAGGTCGTCTACCTTTTTCCAGGCAGCTGTATAGTTGAATTTGTTTTGCGCTTCTAACATTGTACTGATGGAAAGAAGAAAAAGGTTAACAAGTAAAATACGTTTCAGCAACATGTGCGTTTCATTTTATGTAAGGTAAAAAATTACTGTGATGCTTTGATGCAAAGAAACAGGTTATTGCATAAAGAAGTGTCAGGACGTTAAAGAGT
>CAYMSG010000320.1:616-4868 GCA_964392955.1 uncultured Chitinophagaceae bacterium
CAGACACTTTCTGTAGATAAATCAAGGTATCTGACGTCTGCGACGTCCTGATACCAGAATCCTTTAACGAATTTTTATCAGCGGTTTTATTGCCATGGCATTTCGTTTGGCATCTATCAGGTAAATAAAACAAAGGAGGTTTCTATGAACAGAATTTTTACCCTCATTACTCTTCTCTTTCTAAGTGTGGCTGCGTTTGCCAATTTCGATGAAGCACGGTTAAGTATTTCCAGCATGAGCAACACACCCATCCGTGTACTGATCGATGGCCGGCAGGTACAGCAAAGCAACCGTGAGTTTCGCATCAGCAATCTGAACCCCGGTAATCACCGCATCCAGATCTACAGCATCAATCGAAATCAAAGAAGGGGCCTGTTTGGAAACAACCGTGAAGAGTTGATCTACAACCGCACCATCAACATCCGAAGGGGAACACATACTGATATTGTGATCAACCGTTTCGGGAAAGTGTTTACCGATGAGCAGCGCATCGATAACCGTTATGACGATAGATGGAACGACAACGACTGGAACAACGACCGTAATAATGATAACTGGAACAGGGACAACGACAACTGGAACCGGGATAATAACAGTTGGGGACAACCGATGAACTATGAGCGTTTCCAGCAATTGAAGCAATCCATTGAACGTGAAAGCTTCGATAAAAACAAAATGGATCTGTTGCGTTCGATATTACCCAACAACCGTGTTTCGGCACAACAGGTGCGTGAACTGGCATATCTTATCAGCTTTGAAAATACAAGATTGGAATTGGCAAAGTTTGCTTACAGATATACTACCGACAGAGGCAACTATTTTGTAGTGAACGACGTCTTTAACTTCGGAAGCAGCAAAACAGAACTTACCAGATATATTTCTACGTACAGAGATTAACCCTGTTGAAACTGATTAAGCAGAAGCATCTATACTTTCAAGCCTCCTTATTGGAGGCTTTTTCATTTATAGTACGAGAGATTTTTTTCAACCTTCTGATCATGGCTAAAGCCATTCAAAACAGGTTGCTTTGTAACCAAGGGTTTAAGCCCTGATAATCCTGTCAAAATTTTTAAACAACATTACATTTTCCGGAACAGCAATGTCAGTAATCGTGGAATCGTGTTGCGGTCGCCATCATCAAAATATTCGTTCATGCTTACAAGGTTAAATCCATTTGTTGTTGCAGCCTCTGTAAAATCCGTGATGTGATGTTTGAAGCAAGTTACTACCTGCGTGCCTTCTGCCGTTTCAAACCTTGCTTTGCTGCCATTGTATTGTTTGAAAGGGTGCAGTTCGCTGATGTAGAGGTGCCCGCCGGGTTTCAATACAGCAGCAACGTTTGCAAACACCGGTTGCAGATCTTCGATATGCTCCAATACCAAACTGAAGCCAACCAGATCATAGGCATTGGTGGCAAATGTCCAGGGTCGGGTAATATCAGCCTGCACAAACGTAACAGCAGGTGAAGTGATCTTTTCTTTTGCTTTGTTCAGCATTTCTTCACTCAGGTCAACGGCTGTAACAGTTGCTGCTTTTTCTAGAAGCCATACCGTATTCTTGCCGGTGCCGCAACCGATCTCCAGGCAATGCTCAAACGATAACGGAGCTAATGTTTCTCTCAATGATCTTGCTTCCAGGTCACGGGTTTTGTTTTCGTTGCTGTCGTATTGTTGCGCCCAACTGTTGTAGGCTTGTTGTACTTCGTTCATACAAATGATTTATGAAACAGTAAGATCATATTTGTGTAACAGGCCGGTCAACCCGGCCATTGAAAACTTTGCTTTTTTCAGTTTGTTTTGCTCGGGATCAATTGAAAAGTTAATGGCAGTTCGCAGATCAGCTTTTTCAAGATTTGTTTGATCAAACATGGCGCCCAGCAAATTGCATTCATGAAAAACTGCACCACTCAGATCTGCTTCTGTAAAATCAACTTCCTGCAAACTGCAATGGTTGAATTGAAATGCTTTCAGATTCATTTTGTAAAAACCGGAAAGATTGAGCATGCAATGATCGAACTGAACCGTAAACAAAAAGCTGTTACAGTTTTCAAAATGCAATCCCAACAATTTGCAATTCACAAATTTTGCATCCTGAAAGGAAGTGCCGTTGAAGTTGGCTGTACTCAGGTTACAGTTGTCAAAAACACAATCGATGAAGCTGATCTTTGAAAGATCGGTTTCTGCAAAATTGCAGTTGATAAAGCGGCAATTCTCGTATTCGCCTTTTTTGAAAGCGTTGCTTGTAAAATCAATGCCTTCAAATTCTTTGTCTTCGATGTAGTCGATTTGCATGCAACTAATGTAATTGGAATTAATGAGAAAACTTAAATCTAAATGGCAACTATTTTATGCGAAAGGCAATTGGTTTCAAGTAGACTTTTATTCCCTGTTTATTTACAGCATCGTCTGCGGAAATGACAACAGTATGCCCTGGCTTCATTGTTTTTATTTTCTCTTTAGCCTCTTTACTAATTGAATTGTCAGCACATAATATTTCTACTAATCCATCGTATACATGATCCCTGTCTTCTTGCTTAACAAAATCGCAATAAACAACAATACTTCTCACAGTTATCCACGAAAAATTTGCTTTAACCCTTTGCATTTTCAAGAGGTCTGCCAGTGAAATGCTGTTTACAGAATCTGTGTATTGTTTACCGTCTATTAAAATTCGGAAGTCCTTTTCAGTAACCGATTGACTCCGGGCCGTACTTGCAAATACTGCAAATGAAAGCAGCATTAAAATCAATAAGCGATGCATCTTTTCTTTTTGTAATAACGCTAAACAGCAAAATAGATTATTCTTATAAAACAAAAACCCTGCACTAATGCAGGGTTTCAATCTTATTCGTAAATCGAATCTTATTTGCCTAACACCGCCGCCATTGTTTTACCAATATCAGCAGGACTTGCCACTACATGAATACCACATTCGGTCATGATCTGCATTTTAGCAGCAGCCGTATCTTCTGCACCGCCAATGATGGCACCGGCATGTCCCATACGACGGCCGGGAGGCGCTGTTTGTCCGGCAATAAAACCAACTACCGGTTTCTTCGCATTTTCTTTATACCAACGTGCAGCTTCCGCTTCCATACCACCACCAATTTCACCAATCATCACCACTGCATCTGTATTGTCATCGTTCATAAATAATTCCAAGGCTTCTTTGGTAGTGGTTCCAATGATCGGATCACCACCAATACCAACTGCAGTGCTTACACCCAGACCAGCTTTTGCAACCTGGTCAGCAGCTTCGTAGGTAAGCGTTCCGCTTTTCGATACAATGCCAATACGTCCCGGGATAAACACAAAGCCCGGCATAATACCTACTTTACATTCACCCGCTGTAATAACACCGGGACAGTTAGGTCCGATCAAACGTGTATTTGTTCCTACTAAGTAATTTTTTGCCTTCACCATATCCTGCACCGGGATACCTTCTGTGATACATACCACCAGTTCAATACCGGCGTTTGCGGCTTCCATGATAGCGTCGGCTGCAAATGCAGGCGGCACAAAAATAATACTCACATTGGCACCTGCTTTCTGCACAGCTTCTTCCACTGTATTAAACACCGGACGATCGAGATGCGTTGTACCACCTTTCCCCGGTGTAACACCACCAACAAGGTTGGTACCATATTCAATCATTTGTGTTGCATGGAATGTGCCTTCAGTTCCGGTGAAACCCTGCACAATTACTTTCGAGTTTTTATTAACGAGGATGCTCATGTGGAAACTTTATTTGGCCGCAAAGATAGGGGATGATGCCTTAGGATTTTGGAATTAAACCGTAAGATTTGAGGCTTTCAACTGGAGTGCAAAAACGAACAATTGTTCCGGTGCTGACGATAAATGTCGGCATCGAAACCGCTGGCATCCCGACTTTACGCTTGTAGTTGCCAACCGCCTGCAGGGCTTGCAGCCGCTGCCGGAGTTTGGCAAGCTACCGCTTCAATCCGGCAGCCCGTCAACTTTCTAGTTCGCAACCATCGTTAATTGAAACAGCAAAAAAGTGTTTGGAATATCTGCTATTTAAAATCAGTAACTATCTGGCCAACGAAGAAATCTTGTTCTTCCCCGTATAACCCCAGGTAACACTACCCCAATAGCTTTGCCATTGTGCTTTCGCATCATCTGCTATCCGAATCATCGTTACACAACTAACCATCCATTCACCACCTGTAGTAACAGGAAAACGAATTTCACCGTTTGCATCACTCATGAATGAGGTTTCAGTAACTGCTCCC
>CAYMSG010000321.1:0-4828 GCA_964392955.1 uncultured Chitinophagaceae bacterium
AAAAAACTATTACAACAAACCCGGATGGATGCATACGAGCCCGTGATCAACAAAGGCAATGCACGCCACCTGCGTCCAACTTTATATGACCTTCTTGCACACCGTGCCATTGATTATTTTCAAAACGATGAACGCAGTATTACAAAGCCGGCAGAAGCCTTTGAGTTGAATATGGCAGCGGCCTATGATCCGGCTGCAGATTTTGTTACTCGCAAATTTCCGACGACTGATTCCATGTCGCTTACGCAAAAGGCGTTACTGCTTTACCAGGAACTGATTCGCTTTCATTTGCTTGATAAAAAAGCAGATGCCTTGATGGATGTGGATCTGTTGCGTTTGCAATTTGTACATCGCTATTCAACGCATGAAAATAAAACAGACTTGTACAGAATGTCGTTGAATCATTTGCTGCAGCAGTACAATCAACAACCCATTGCATCGCAAGCGGCTTATTTGCTGGCCAGGAACTATGCTGATTATGCAGCGACTTATGATTTTAAAAAACATAAAACAAACGATTCACTCAACCCACGCTATTATTATCAAAAGGCTGTTGCGATCTGCAAACAGGTAATTGCACAAACTACTTTAACAGAAGGAAGAGCCAACTGTAACAACCTGCTACAGGAAATCGAATCCAAATCACTTTCTGTTACATCTGAAAAAGTAAATATCCCCGGCAAGCCATTCCGTTCGTTGTTGCAATACCGCAATACTCCAAAAGCATGGTTTCGTATTATCAAGATTGATCCGAAGGTGTGGGCCGATATGGAGAACAAACGTTGGGAAGATGCGTATTGGAAAAAACTGACTGCGTTACAACCAACTACTTCCTTCTACTACAATTTGCCTGCAACAGACGATCATCAAACACACAGCACCGAAATAAAAGTAAACAGTTTACCGGTTGGCAGTTACTTGTTGCTGGTGAGTGCTGATGGAAAGTTCACGCTTTCCAAGAATGTATTGGCGGTGCAGTTTTTTCATGTGAGCAATATTGCATGGATGCACAACGGCAATGCATTTTTCGTGGTGAATCGTGAAAGCGGTCAGCCATTGCAAAAAGCAAACGTTACAATCTGGGAACAATCGTACAACTATGATCAGCGGAAAAACATCGCTGTAAAAGTTGATACTTATTCAACGGATGCAAATGGCTATTTCCTTGTTACAAAAGCGCCGGGCAACAATGCCTACAACCGGACACTGGAAGTAAATTATCAAAACGATCATTTACATCTCGACGATCGTGCATACGCTTATGTCTATCGTGGAGAAAAAGAACCGATTGATGAAAGTAAAACACGCCGCACATTTTTCTTTACCGATCGTTCAATTTACCGTCCCGGACAAACACTGTACTTCAAAGGAATTGTTACAGCAAAAGATGCAGAGAGTGGTAAACCGAAAACGGTTGTTGGCTTAGAAACAACGATTACATTGTATGATGCCAATCATCAGAAAGTTGATTCCATCAAAGTAAGCAGCAGTGAGTATGGCTCCTATTCCGGAAAATTTGTGTTGCCTGTGGGCCGTATGTCTGGTACATATTATTTACAGGAATCTGTAACCGGCGGATCAGTATACGTTTCAGTGGAAGAATACAAACGACCAAAGTTTTTTGTAGAGTATCAACCTATCAAACAAAGCTTCCGTGTAAACGATCAAATTGTTGTTACCGGAAATGCAAAAGCCTATGCCGGCAACAATATCGATGGTGCAAAAGTGAAGTACCGTGTGGTGCGTCAGCCACGATTGTTGTATCCCTGGCTTAACTGGAAATGGGGATGGCCGGTAATGCAGGAACAGGAAATTACACATGGTGAATCAAATACGAAAGCAGATGGCAGTTTTGACATTTCATTTACTGCTATTCCCGATAAACAGGTACGTAAAGAACTACAACCGGTATTTGATTATCGGATCATTTCGGATGTTACCGATCTGAATGGGGAAACAAGAACAGGTGAAACCATCGTAACAGTTGGTTATACTTCATTGCAATTACAAATCAGCTTGCCGAAAGGTGAGCTGCAAACAACCACACAATTCAACAGCATCAACCTGCTTACGCAAAATATGATGGGTGAGTTTGTAAAAAGCAGCGTCACCGTTCGCATGTATCAACTCAATGCACCCGACAGGTTAATACGGGATCGTTATTGGGAACAGCCTGATCAGTTCATCATGAACGAAAAAGAGTACCGTGCTGATTTTCCTAATGATGATTACAAGAATGAAACAGAGAAAGAAAGTTGGGAGAAGGGAAAAATGGTTTATGAGAAGAAAGACAGTGTAAAAGTGAGTGGAGAATGGTCAGTGGTCAGTGGTCAGTGGTCTCCTGGATGGTATTTAATTGAAGCTGTAACAACGGATAAAGATGGCAAGGAAGTAAAGAATCAAACTTATGTGCAGTTAACGGATGAAAAAACAAACCGTCTTTCATCACCTCAATATGTTTGGCAATTGCCATCAACTGTTACAGCCGAGCCGGGCACAACCGCCAATATTAGTTTTGGCAGCAGTGCAAGTGATGTGTATGTGGTGCAGATCGACCCAAACAGCGACAACAAAAATCCTGTTTATCATCAGCTTACAAATGAGCAAAAACAATTCAATATTCCGGTGAGTGAAGAACAGCGTGGTGGATTTGGTTATGCCTATTCATTTGTAAAACACAATCGTTTTTACAGCTTTACCCGATATGTGGGTGTACCGTGGACCAACAAGGAACTGAAGATCACTTATGAAACCTTCCGTGATAAAACATTACCGGGTAGTGAAGAACAATGGAAGATTAAGATCAGTGGTTACAAAGGCGATAAAGTGGCAGCAGAAATGCTGGCGAGCATGTACGATGCATCATTGGATCAATTCAAACCTCACCAATGGAACAAACCTGATTTGTTTCCGGTGAATTATTTGCAGAGTAATTGGAGAGGAGGTGGGTTTACATTGATTAATTCGAATCAGAAAGAATGGAATGATCATGATTTAGATGAGTATGAGAAAGAATACGATTCATTTGAAGAAATCGGAGAATCCGGACCTCTTCATATGAAATTAGAAAGCAGAACAACTGGTATAGTAGCTTTAAATCAAGCAGCTCCCGCCCCTATGCAAGATAGTCAAGGCCTCAATGAAGTTGTAGTAGTGGGATACGGTTCTGCTAAAAAGAAGGACGCAACAGGCTCTGTGCAAAATATTACTAATACTAATAACCCAATTTCAAAAAACGAACCAACTCAAGTCCGCACCAATTTTAACGAAACCGCCTTCTTCTTCCCCGATCTCAAAACAGATGCAGAAGGAAACATTACATTTAGCTTTACCATGCCTGAATCATTAACTAAATGGAAGGCACAACTCCTGGCACATACAAAAGATCTGTCGCTGGGCTTGAGTGAACAAAGCATCATCACACAAAAAGACCTGATGATACAACCATTTGCACCTCGTTTTTTACGTGAAGGCGATCGCTTTGAATTCACCGCCAAGATCAGCAACCTGACCGATAAAGAAATGACCGGCATCAGCAATCTGGAATTGCTGAACACATCCACCATGCAACCGGTTGATGGATGGTTCCAGAATACATTCCCTGTGCAGCATTTCACCGTTGGGCCGAAACAAAGTACTGTGGTGAAATTCCGCACCGAAGTGCCTTATAATTTCAATGAAGCACTCACCTATCGCATTACAGCAAAAGCTGACAATAAAAGCGATGGTGAAGAAGCAACATTACCTGTCCTTACGAATCGTATGCTGGTAACTGAATCATTGCCATTGAATATGCGTGGCGACGGCACAAAGAATTTTACGTTCAATAAACTACTCAATTCCGAACAGTCGGAGAGTTTAACGCATCATCGTTTTACCATTGAGTTTACCAGTAATCCTGTTTGGTATGCGGTACAGGCATTGCCTTATCTCATGGAATATCCGTACGAATGTGCTGAGCAAACATGGAACAGGTTTTATGCAAATGCATTGGCTTCACATATCACCAATAAGCTTCCCCGTATTAAGCAGGTAATGGAACAATGGAAATTAAAAGACACGGCAGCTTTGATGAGCAACTTTCAAAAGAATGAAGAACTGAAAGCGGCATTACTACTGGAAACGCCGTGGGTATTACAGGCAAAGAACGAAGAGCAGCAAAAGAAGAACATCGCACTGTTGTTTGATATGGTACGCATGCGTAATGAGTTGACAAAGAATCTTACACAGCTTCAGGAAATGCAAACAGCAAACGGTGGGTTTATGTGGTTCAAAGGCGGACCTGATGATCGTTATATCACCCAATACATCATCACCGGCATTGGTCACCTGCAAAAATTAAATGCAGTGCCAAAAGAACAACAGTCTGCCTTAAATGCCATTGTTGCAAAAGCAATCGTGTATCTCGATAAACGAATGAAAGAGGATTACGATAATTTGTTGAAATACAAAACACCGTTGAAGAATAACAATATCGGTTCAACACAAATTCAGTATTTGTATATGCGGAGCTTTTTCCCGGGGCTTGCACAAACAAAAGGAACTGAAACAGCATATCATTATTATACAACACAGGCACGTACCCATTGGGTAAAACAAAGCCGTTACATGCAGGGAATGATCGCCTTGGCAATGCATCGCAGCAACGATGTAAAAACAGCAACAGCCATTGTAAAATCATTGAAAGAAAATGCGTTGACGAATGAAGAGATGGGTATGTACTGGAAAGAATTCAATGCCGGATACTATTGGTACCAGGCGCCGGTGCAATCGCAGGCATTGATGATCGAAGTATTCAACGACATCAGCAAGGATCAGCAAACCGTTG
>CAYMSG010000322.1:0-4816 GCA_964392955.1 uncultured Chitinophagaceae bacterium
GCCGCTACTGCTTGGTTATAGGGACCAATGGGCGCAGGTGCCTGATTGGTTTGTATAATTTTCTTTTCCATCGTACCGCAAACTTAGTTTTTTGGCGGAAAGAAAAAAATCAGGTTTGCTTTTTGTTACCAGTAAATTTGCCGAACATGAATTTGCTGCTCATCAGTCCGCAACCGATATCAACATTGTTTGGTAAACCATTTCCTTTTGCTGGCATCAACTGTTCGGTGATGGCTGAACCTGCTGTTTCTGCGTTTGAAAAAAATGATTGTATCATCGATATTTCGTTTGATGAACACCCGGAACGTTTGTCTATCTATCTGCAATCAGCTGTTCCCGTTTTGATCGGTTCGGTAGTGGATACCCTGCATGATAGTGGGATTCCGGCCGCTGTTCCCATTGCCCGGTTTAATCACTGGCCGGTTTTCATCAACCGGAATTATATTGAATTTGCTGTACACCCCGAACAACGGAAATTATTTGAACAATTGTTTGCCAACCTGCAAATTCCTTTTTTTGCTACCGCCGATACACCCGGCTTTGTAAGTGCCCGCACTGTAAGCATGATCATTAACGAAGCATTTTTAGCAATGGAAGAACAGATATCAACCGAAGCTGAAATTGATACGGCTATGAAACTGGGCACCAGCTACCCTATGGGGCCTTTTGAATGGTGCCATGCAATCGGGCAACAGCGTATCCTTGCATTGCTGCAAAAATTAGCGGCGATGGATCAGCGATACCAACCGGCTGCTTCTCTTTCTCAATCAAATACTTTTTATTAAAATGGCATTGTTGCTTTGTATTGATACCTCCACTACCCATGCCTCTGTTGCGTTGTCAAGGGAGGCTGAGGTGATTGGCATCAAAACAAATCAGAACCAAAAAGATCATGGTTCGTTTTTGCAGCCAGCTATAAAAGAGTTGATGCAGGAAACCGGTTTTCCGTTGACCGATCTGCAAGCCATCGCTGTTACATCGGGCCCGGGCTCCTACACCGGTTTACGGGTAGGGTTTGCAACGGCCAAAGGGTTGAGTTATGCATTGCGTCTGCCGCTGATTACAATTCCCACAACAACGGTCATGAGTGCTGCCGCTGTAAAAGAAATTGATGATGCGGGTAACTTTTTACTTTGCCCGATGATCGATGCCCGGCGGATGGAAGTGTTTACCCGCATGTACACGGTACAACTCGATCCGGTTTCTTCCATTGGCGCCAAAATACTGGAACCAGTTACATTTGCTGATGAACTCGACCGGCAACCCGTTTATTTTTTTGGAGATGGGGCTGCCAAATGGCAATCGATTTGCCAGCATCCCAATGCCCGATTCCTGAAAGCCGACTGGAATGCCGCCAACATGATGCCTTTGGCTGATGTTTTGTTCCGGGAGAAACATTTCACTTCACTCGCTTATTCGACTCCTGACTACGGAAAAGAGTTCTATTCTACACAGTTATAAATTATGTCTTTTACGACTATTGAATACGTAATTTTACTGATAACTTTACGATTGACCGAGTTAACCCAGATTACCCAACCACATTAAACTTGCCTTCAAATGGCCACAACTAAGAAAAAAGAGAATAGTTTACCTATTCCGCTAGATTACCATGCGGTAAAGAAGGCCGCCCTGATTTTACGATCCGTAAATCACAAACTTCGTCAACAGATCGTTCAACTTATTAATGAGAACGGCCAGATGACCGTTACTGAAATCTACGTAAAGCTCAGACTGGAGCAATCTGTAGCCTCACAACATCTTGCCATTTTGCGGCGCAGCAATATTGTAAAAACCACCCGTGAAGGCAAATTCATCTGGTACACCGTAAACCACGACCGGCTGAAGGAGCTCGATCAGTTTGTTACAAGTCTGTTAGGTTAATTATTACATCGCTTCGCTACAACAGCATCTTACCGTTTATTCAGAGAAACGTACTTTTGCAAAAAAGCAGAGAACGATTATGTACGTACAACAACTCTACACAAACTGTCTGAGTGAGGCAGCTTATTATATTGAAAGTAACGGTGAATGTGCTATTATTGATCCGCTTCGTGATGTAGAAGTTTACCTGAACCTGGCGAAAGAACGAAATGCAACAATCAAATACATATTTGAAACGCATTTTCATGCCGATTTTGTAAGCGGCCACCTCGACCTGGCGAAACATTCCAATGCACCCATCGTGTACGGACCGGAAACTGAAACAAAATTTCCGGTATATGTAGCCAAGGACAGGGAACAATTCAAAATAGGCGACTTAACCATCGAAGTATTACATACACCCGGCCACACGCTGGAAAGCACATGTTATTTATTGAAAGATGAAAATGGGAAAGACCACTGTGTGTTTACCGGCGATACATTGTTTGTAGGTGATGTGGGCCGACCTGATCTTGCCCAAGGCGGTGACCTTACCATGAACGAGCTTGCAGGGATGTTGTATGAATCGCTGCAGCAAAAAATTATGCCATTGGCCGATGATGTAATTGTTTACCCCGCTCACGGACCCGGCAGCGCTTGTGGAAAAAGCCTTGGACCTGAAACCTTCAGTACAATTGCTGAACAGAAGCAGACCAACTATGCATTGCAGCAACAGTCAAAAGAAGATTTCATTAAGGCTGTTACAAACGGCCTGGAAGCACCTCCCAAATATTTCCCCGTGAATGCACGCATCAACAAAGAAGGCTATGGATTGCTGGATGCTGTATTGAAAAAAGGTTTAACCGCATTAGGTGTTGAACAATTTAAAAAACTTTCAAAAGAGCCACAAACACTGATTCTTGATACACGGCATGCCAACACGTTTACAGTTGGTTTTATTCCGGGATCCATCAGCATTGGACTGGAAGGACGTTTTGCTGAATGGGCCGGCGCTTTACTTCCATTTGATGAAACAATTTTACTGGTTTGTGATGAAGGAAAAGAAGAAGAAACGATTGTACGATTGGCTCGTGTTGGTTTTGATAAAGTAAGTGGTTACCTCGCAGGTGGTTTTGAAGCATGGAGTAATGCCGGAGAGCCCATTGATATGATCATTGATGTGGAAGCGGATGAACTGGCCATGGACATGCCGCATGACGATCATTTGCTGGTGGTAGATGTCCGTAAAGAAACTGAGTTTGCAGACGGACACGTTAAAGGTGCTGTAAATCTTCCGCTCGGTGATATGAATGATCTCGGTCTGTTGGCAAACATCGATGACAGAGATAATCTCTATGTGCATTGTGCAGGCGGTTACCGCAGTGTAATTGCATCATCCATTATTAAAAAACAAGGGTTTCATAACCTGCGGAATGTAGTAGGTGGCTTTGCAAAAATTAAAGAACAGAAAATCGAGATACAAAAAGAAAAAAGCGTTCTTAATTAAACGATTCAGCCCTGGTAAATAAACCGGGGCTTTTTAGTTCACCCACATTTTTCGATATTCTTCTTTCCATTCATGTTTCCAGCGGCGATGGCTCCATAAATAATTGGCTGGTCGCTGACGAATGGAAGCTTCAATTTTATCAACGATCAAACGGGTTAACGCTCCTTCTTCAAACTCATTGGGCTTGCTGGTGAGCAGTTCCATTTTAAATTCATAATAGCCCCGTTTTACTTTATAAAAGTCTGTATATATAACGGCCGTATTATTTCGTTTGGCTCCCGATTCAGGTCCCTTCGGAAAGGGTGCAGGCTTTGTAAAAAAATTGGTCCAGTATGCTTTTGCAGGATTGCCGGGGTTTTGATCGCCCACAAGGATCAACGCATATTGCTGCTTCATGTATTCCCGCACCTGGTTTTGAAAATTGGTGGCGGCCACCAGCTTTGTCCCTGTTTTTATCCGAAGGTTGTACACTACACGATCTACTGCTTTATTCCGCAATGGCATGTACACTACAACAAACGGCATATTCGATAATGCACCTAATCCAAGGTTTGCAATTTCCCAATTAAAATAATGACCTGAAACAACCTGTACACTTTGCTCTTTCCCTACCCAATCATTCAACACTTCAATATTTCCTTTGAACCTTCGTTTGATTTCCTCTTCACTCCATGAAAAAAGCTTGATCATTTCAATAAAAGTGTCGCAAAAATTATGATAAAATGCTTTCATGATCTTTTTGCGATCTGCTTCTGATTTTTCCGGGAATGCAGTTGTGAGATTGTTCATCACTACTTGCCTGCGGTAACCAATTACATAGAATAATAGGACATATACAAAATCGCTAAGTACATACAATAGCGGAAGCGGAATAAACGAGAGTAATCGAAGAAACCCGTAAACGATATAGTACATACTATAAAGATATTAATTCAAGGTTTGAGCAAAATTACAACACAATATTCTGCAGCAACGGATGTTTGTCAGGATAATCAGTGTTGAAATGCAGTCCCCTGCTTTCTTTCCGGAACGATGCGCCTTTTGTAATTAAATAACCAACAGTAATCATATTGCGCAGCTCCATGATCTGTGGTGAAATGGATGTGCTGCGGTACAACTCTTCGGTTTCTTCCCATAACAGATCCAGGCGACGCATGGCCCGTTGCAAACGGATATCGTTCCGTACAATACCTACATAATCACTCATCACCTGTTGCAATTCTTTCAGGCTTTGTGTAATCAGGATCATTTCTTTTGGCTGACTGGTGCCTTTTGCATTCCATTCCGGCAAAACAGGTTGCACTTCTTCAGCTTTCTTAATTTTATCAACCGCATCCATATAACTGCGATGCGAAAACACCATGGCTTCCAGCAATGAATTACTTGCTAAACGGTTGGCTCCATGCAAACCAGTGCTTGCACATTCGCCTGAGGCATATAAATTGC
>CAYMSG010000323.1:0-4815 GCA_964392955.1 uncultured Chitinophagaceae bacterium
GGGTGCGGGTGCTTTCTTCAAAAAAGAGCATGTAGAGCGTTTTGGCCCGCAGAATATGGTCGTGGGGCACGCCCATAGCAAATTCGCCCTTCAACCGAAAGGCGAGCTCGAGCATCGTATTCAAATCTTCCACCGTCCAATCTTGTTTTTTTGATCGATGTAAGTGGTTCTATGCAGGATGCCAACAAACTTCCATTGGTAAAAGCTTCGTTGAAGTTATTGGTCGATCAGATGCGTGAGCAGGATCATGTGGCTATCGTAGTGTATGCCGGTGCTGCCGGTTTGGTATTGCCATCCACCAGTGGTATGCAGAAAGAAAAGATCATGGATGCGATTGAAAAACTGGAAGCAGGCGGCTCAACAGCGGGTGGTGCAGGAATTAAACTGGCGTATAATGTTGCGAAAGAACAATTCAAGAAAGGCGGTAACAACCGTGTGATTCTTTGTACCGACGGTGATTTTAATGTGGGTATGAGCAGCGATGATGCCATGGAACGTTTGATTGAACAAGAGCGGAAGAGCGGCGTATTCTTAACGGTTCTTGGCTACGGCATGGGTAATTACAAAGACAATAAAATGCAGAAGCTGGCGAATAAAGGCAATGGTAACCATGCATACATTGATGGAATGAACGAGGCTAAAAAAGTATTGGTGAATGAATTTGGCGGTACCATGTTCACCATTGCAAAAGATGTAAAACTGCAGATCGAATTCAATCCGGCATTGGTGCAGGCATATCGCCTGGTAGGTTATGAAAACCGCCTACTCAACAAAGAAGATTTTAACAACGATAAAAAAGATGCAGGTGAATTGGGCAGCGGGCATACCGTAACTGCATTGTATGAAATTATACCAGTGGGAGTGGAGAGCAGTTTTCTTGGAAATGTGGATGAGCTGAAATACCAAAAGCCATCAAAAGAAAAGAAATCTTCATTGAAGAATGAGATCATGACGATCAAATTCCGCTACAAAGAACCGGATGAAGATGAAAGTAAACTCATCGTTCATCCATTGGTGGATGCAAATATTCCGTTTGAAAAAACATCTGAAAATTTCCGTTTTGCATCAGCTGTGGCACAGTTTGGTATGCTGTTACGTAATTCTGAATTTAAAGGAAATACAACCTATGAGAAAGTGATCCGGCAGGCCAACGCTGCTATTGGAACGGATAAAGAAGGGTACCGAGCTGAATTTATCAAGCTTGTACAAAATGTACAAACGCTGGCAAAGAAGCACACAAAGCAGGATGAAAGTGTGGTGATCGATTAATGATTGCATGGGTCTGGCCGCTTTGAGCGGCCTGATCCCAAACCCTCCGAAAAACGAAACTTCATTTTATTCATTCCAAAACAACTTGCCATGAGTGAAAAATTATTTCTCAGCATTGCTGATCCCTGTCATGAAGACTGGAGCAAAATGACTCCGGTGGAACAAGGGCGCTTTTGTTCTTCCTGTCAAAAAAAAGTAGTTGACTTTACTACGCAAACAGATGAAGAGATCATTGCGTTCTTTAACAATTACAATGGAACAGCCTGTGGCCGCTTTACAGATGATCAGTTAGACAGACCTATTCAGCACATCGAATTCAAACCGGCATCTTCTTTTTTGAAATATGCAGCAGGTTTGCTGTTGCCGGCGTTTTTATTTGCAACAAAAGCAAAGGGACAGGTGAAAGAAGAACCTTCTAAAGTTACCTGCGATCTGGTTCAACCGGATATCAGCCAGATGCTTTCCCGCACAATAGGTTTTGTAAGTATACATCCTAAGTCTTCTTCATTTCAAACGACTGGTCGAGTGATAGATGAAACAACCAACGAACCATTAGCTGGCGTATCCATCATCATCAAAGGAACCAACCAGGGTGTGGTTACGGATGCCAACGGAAATTATTCCATTTTTCTTCCTTCTAAGAAAACGGTACTTCAGTTCAGCAGCATTGGTTACGAAATGAAAGAAGTGAAAGGTAATGAGCTGAATAGAAATGCTGCTGTAGTAAAAATGAAAACTGCAGCAATGGGGCTGATAGGTGAAGTGATCGTTGTTGGCTATACATCGGTACGGAAAGGAGGAGTTGGCGGAGCTGTTTCCATCCGAACCAGCAGCCGCATATCATTTCTCGACAGCATCTTACCAGCCAAAGTAACGGTGTATCCCAATCCTGTTGCAGCAAGCGGCACTATCAATGTTTCGTTTCCCAACGTAAAGCCCGGCATGTATCAATTGCGTTTGTTGAGTGCCACCGGTCAGTTGTTTTACAGTTTTCAAAAACAGATCAGTGGCAAAGGTGAAACAGAACAGATTCATTTAGGTAACACGACTGCACCCGGATTGTACATTGTACAGGTGCTCGATGAAAAGAAGAAGATAGTGCAAACAACCAAACTAACCATTCAATAAAAACATATGAAACAAGTTTACCTGTTCCTGTTCATGTGGCTGTGGCTTGCTTTTTCAAACGCACAGTCAGCCGATTTTAAACTACCAACGACTGCACCGGCAACTGCATCACAATTGCTGAAGGGTGGCGTGCCCGGTCCATCTCCAACCATACGGATCAGGTGTGGTACGAGTATTCGAACAGGCAATGAACCTTTGTTTGTTGTAGATGGAGTAATGCTTGAAAGCCGGGAGATCAAAAACCTTGATCCCAATAATATTATTGAAATTTCGGTGCTAAGGGACACAGCGCAATTTTTCAGTTGCAGAGGAGGCAGAAATGTTATACTGATTGTAACGAAACAGGCATATCGAAAAAAGTTTACTATCAAGGACGCAAAAAATCTTCTCGGTATTACTACTGCTACGATTGAAGCACGATCAACTGAAAACGGAAACACGATACATTTAATCACAGATGCAAACGGAAGATTAGAAACAGATTCCTTGAAGTCGAATAATTATACACTCGTAATTTCTGCCGTTGGTTATAAAACAGAAGAGTTGAGTTTAAGTGCTGTACAGCGTGCAAAAGGAGAGATCAGGCTCACACCGGTTTATAGGGAGCTGGATGAAATAACTGTTGTTGCTTATCCATCAAGTAACTGCAAAAACATACATTTTGTGCAGACGTATTGTGGAGGATTTAGTTGTGGAGTGAAAGGAGTAGCAGTTAGTGAAAGGAACGTACAAAATGGAACAGATTTTACACGGACTGCTGCAATAAAGGTATTTCCCAACCCGGTGGCAACAAGTGGCACTATTCAAATTTCCCTCCCAAATGTAAAGCCGGGTCAATACGAGATTCGGTTGTTGAATGCAGCCGGTCAGTTGTTTTACAGGTATCAAAAGCAAATTGCAAAAGCTGAAACAGAACAGATCCAATTGGGCAATTCCATTCTTCCCGGTATGTATGTGGTTCAACTGATCAATGAAAACAATCAATTGCTCCAAAGCACAAAACTTGTCGTTCGCTAACGGATTTCTTCCTGCCTGGTATTCTTCGCCCCAACAAAATTGTATTTGAAAGGCCGCTCATGCGGCCTTTCGATATAATATCCACATTTACTTAGTTTGGTTTGATATTTGTTTCATCTTTTACATCTCCCGAGAATCCTCTTTGTTTTACTTCACAGCCGATCCGTACTGCTTGTAAAACGTACATAAACCAGATTAAACATGATGGGTACTATGTTATGGATGATGCCATGTGCTATTTACACATTGCATACGATGGAGCTGATCTTAACCGTATTCGCAGCTCTGCTGTCGGGGTTTTTAATGAAGCTGTTGGTCGATCAGTTCAGGAGCGGATCAAAAACAGCAATATCAGATGAGCTGCAAACTGAACTCGAAACATTGCAAAACCGTTTCAGCGCCGAAATGCTGCGGAAAGAAGAAGCAAAGCTGTTGCAGGATGAGGTAAAAGCAGCCGATATGCGGAATGTGGAACTGCAGGTGCAATATGCCAAAGCACTTCATTTCATTGAGCAGTTACGGGCGGGAGCAACTGCGGATGGGCAGGAACCGGAAACAGAAGATGGCCGGCAGATACTGCATAATCTCCAGGAGAAAATTGCAAAGCAGGAGCGTAGTTTGCTGGAATTGGAGCAGCAGTTAGTACAAGCTAATCAATCAAAAGAAGAACTGACGGATTTGTATCAGCAACTACTTACTGCCGATGGTGAAGAAAAATCAGCCATCGATAAAATAAGAACTGAAAACAGCGATTTATTGTTACAATTAAGAACACTGGCAGCAGAAAAAGAAGAATTACAAACACAACAAGAAGTTGGTTTGCAAACCGCCGCTGCCGAATTGAAACAGCTGCAGGAAGAGTTGAACCTGTTCAAACAGAAAGAACAACAACAGTTGCAGCTTGATGAGGAAGTACAACGGTTACGGCAACAGCTAAACGAACTTCAACTGGCGCAACAGGAAAATGCCGGCACTGAAATGAGTATGCAGAAAGCAGGTATCACTGCCATACGTACAAAAGCGGGTGAAGTGGCATCTTCTATTGAACAGTTTCGTGATCATTTAACCACTATTCTGCGAGACAGTTATTCGTACGAGCAACTGCTTGCCAGCAATGAACGGTTGCAGGCTTCGATTCAAAAACTACAGGAAGAAAAACGTGAGGCTGACGAACAGTTGCACTTATTGCAACAGCTACAGGAAGAAAAAGCAAAACTGGAAGAGCAGTCGCAAAACAACTTGGCCGAATTCAAAGAAAAAGAACAGAACTGGCTCAATCAGCTGTTGACCTTTGAATCCGGTATAGTAAAGTTGAAGGAAGAGATTGCTGCCAAAGAAGAATTGCTGAATGATCTTGTCGGTGCAAAAAAAGAGATGGAGATCACCATTGATGAGCTCACT
>CAYMSG010000324.1:0-4807 GCA_964392955.1 uncultured Chitinophagaceae bacterium
CGTATTATGAACCGATGCATCTGCGGTATCCGGTATATCGGGTGAAATGAGTATTTAAGATTTTATCTGCTGTTAAAAGCGGGCAAATGATGTGTTTTGATTGCATAACGCTATACACGAACAGTTGAATAAATATCCGTAACATGATTATTCGTTATTTTACATTTTATTACCCATTTAAATAACCAACACATTCTGTAATCACCATGAAGCAAATTCTATTTCTGTTCTTCACATGCATCTCTTTACTATCTGAAGCACAAACTAACTATGCACTCAGTTTTAATGGATCAAGCCAATATGTAAGTATTGGATCGCCCATACCCTCAGCAAGTTCGTATACAAAAGAAGCCTGGGTTTATGCGTACAATGGCACAGGGGCGCAAAACATCATCTCTTCCAACAGCGCCCCGTTTTGGATCAACAGCGGCACTTTATCTGCCGGACAGGGAGGATCGTTTGCACTTGTTAGCAGTGCCGCCTTTCCGACAAACCGGTGGGTACACGTTGCAGTAACCTATGATGTGGGTACTGCCACCATGCGTTTATACAGAGACGGAATTCTTGTTAGCACCGCCACATCTGTTCCTGCATTTACAGCAGAAGCTACTTTTATAGCTTCCCATCAAGGTGCTACCAGTTTCTTAGTTGGACTGGTAGATGAAGTGCGTATCTGGACAACAGCACTTTCCGCAGAGAATATTAAAAAGAATATGTTTAAAGGTCCGCCTGCAGGAGCAGCAAACCTTGTATCGAATTTTAAATTTGATGATGGTTCGGGAACTGTATTAACAAACGCTGCAGGCGGCACCAACGGCACGCTACAAAACGGACCAACATGGGTTGCTTCACCGGTGCAGTTTAGTCCCAATGCATTGCATTTTGATGGAAGCAATGATCACATCGTTATTCCGCATTCCGTAAGCAGCAACTTTACCATTGAGTTTTTAATGAATACCACTACCACCGGCGGCGGTGGACAATGGTATGGCGGCAGAGGCATTATCGATGCTGAAGTTGGTGGTGTTACAAACGACTGGGGCATTTCGCTTTCAGGAAACAGGGTTGCGTTCGGTATTGGGAACCCGGATATTACTATCGTGTCTGCATCAGATGTAAATACAGGGAACTGGGTGCATGTGGCTGCTACCTGGAACCAGGCAACCGGCCAAATGCTTTTGTATGTAAACGGAGTGTTAGAGGCAACCGGTTCCAGTGGCACAGCTTTACGAAATGCACCGCCCCGGATTACCATCGGTCAAATTCAAACCAATATCAACCATTATACGGGAGCGCTGGATGAAATACGTATCTGGAACACTGTACGTACCCAAACGCAGATACAAGCGAACATGAATGCAGAGCTTGACCCGGCAACTGAAACTGCCCTTGTATCATACTACACATTTGATGGCGGTATTACAGCAGGTACAAACAGTGGATTAACTGTTATTCCTGATTTAAAGAACAATAACAACGGTACGCTTACCAATTTTGCACTTACCGGCAGCACTTCCAACTTTGTGGCACAATACAGTTCTTTATTCACTCTTCCGTTGCAATGGCTCGGCTTTACAGCTTCTGTACAGGGAAATAAAGCAGCACTCAACTGGTCAACCGCCAATGAACAAAATACGGATCAGTTTTTAGTTCAGCACAGCAGCAACAACAGCACATGGAATACCATTGGCACAGTGGCAGCCGTCAACAATAACCAAACGGTGAATGCATACGGGTATACGCATCACAATCCGTTTGCCGGTATCAATTACTATCGCATTCTGCAAACCGATCTCGATGGAAAATTCAGCTACAGCAAAGTAGCCTCTGTAAAATTCAGTGATGCAATTGCCAGCGTAATAGTTCTTTCAAACCCGTCAACAAACGGAACAATACAACTGAAACTGAACCAACCGGAAATGCTGCTGCTGTATAACAGCAATGGCAAGATCGTATGGAAACAACAGGCAACGGCAGGGAATCTTTCAATCAATGCAAGTGGTTTCGCAAAAGGCATTTACTGGTTACACGCAGGTAACAAAACACAGCAGATCATTCTGCAATAACAATTGTTTGAAGTAACAACCTGTTACCTCACAGTTGCAAAGGCTGTGATTCTTTTTCAGGAATCGCAGCCTTTGCTTTTTTTGTATTAATTTGTTCCGAAACTGATTTCACATGCGCCTCCTTTATTTTCTTTTCATTGCACTGATTCCATTTTTTCTTTCAACGACTGTTCTCAAAAAAAAGAAACAGATCCTGGTGTTTTCGAAAACTGCCGGCTTCCGCCATACGTCTATTGAAGCGGGCAAACTGGCGTTGCTGAAACTGGGAAAAGAAAATAAGATGGTGGTAGATACAACAGAAGATGCTTCTTTTTTTACAGCCGCTACATTAAAGAAATACGATGCGGTGGTTTTTCTCAGCACCACCGGTGATGTATTGAACGATGAACAGCAAACTGAATTTGAACAATACATCCGTTCGGGTAAAGGTTTTGTGGGCATTCATGCCGCTACTGATACAGAATACGGCTGGCCCTGGTATTGCAAACTGGTGGGTGCAAATTTTGCCAACCATCCCAAACCGCAAAAAGCAATGTTGCATGTAACAGATGCCACGCATCGTTCTACCAAACATTTACCCAAAGCATGGGAACGCTTTGATGAATGGTACAATTTCAAAAACCAGAATGCAGATGTAACCGTGTTGCTCACTATTGATGAAAAAAGTTACCAAGGAGGTAAAAACGGCGACCCACATCCCATGGCCTGGTATCATGCATACGATGGAGGCCGTGCTTTTTATACCGCATTGGGCCACACCGATGAATCGTTTCAGGAAGAACATTTTTTAAAGCATGTGTTGGGTGGAATACAGTATGCGATGGGGAAATAGAAGTGCATTGCTGTTGGCAATTATGCAATATAACAATTGGAAAAGTGTATGTGGCGATGATGAAAATTGAAAACTTAAGAAATTAATTTTAAAGAGGAGTTGGTTATATTATAGCGTTGGCCGTAAAAAATCCACCATTCTAAAAATTTGAAGAACAAAATTCTCATAATAGAAGTTGCTGTTGGCTATATGTTGAAGGTCATCAAAGTTGGCAAACCTATAACTACTTACAAAACTGAATTCGCATCAATTAGACATGGAGACTATTTTGAGTTTATAAATTCAATCAAGGGTCCCCTTCCGTTTATGGTAACATATCAGGACGGAAATGTTTTCGTAGATGATAAAAACAATCCAGACGATATTGACTTTGCAGGATTGCTAAAAGCCGGACAGTCACTCAAAATATTTTATGAAAATTGAATTAATACCTATGGAGAAATTATTGACAATGATATCCCTGATATTATGTACTGCAAGTTGGCTTCGTTTGAAATCAGTTTAAGAATGCATGCAAACAATAAAAAGCTAATTTTCAAAAGAGAAGAATTAGTAAATGTTATTGATACTATTGGGAAGCACCTTGAATTAACCGCTGCAGAAATAGAGGTTTTACAATCAGGTAGACGCTTTTTGAATATGGTTAAACATTATAAAAGGCAATTCGATACTTGGCAAGATGGAATAAATGCCTTTAACATGGCTCTTACCATTTTAGATAAGTATAAGCTAACGATACTTTAAGTCTTTCCGTCGGCCTAGGGTCTGGTGTAACCGATCTTGAACTTTAAGCATATCAACCCCGAGGCCCACTACGTGAGACCTCGGGCGAACAGGAAAACATTCACACATTTTTTTTTCAACTACCCTTTCGGCTTGATCTTAATCACCGGCCCGTATTTTATTTTTGAATACAATGCATAACTGAGCATCAGAAAGGCCATGCCGTTGCGGGCTTTGTTGCTTTCAGATACATCAATATCCACCCATCCAAACTGGTAACCTGTTTGTATCATCAATCGTTTACCAAGCCATGCACCTGCAGATGCAGTGGCACCTGCATCATAGGTTTTGATATCACCATAAATGGGTCGACCTGTTTGTTTTGATGAAAGCAGGAACGATGCATACCCTCCTGCCCCGACAAAAAACCGTTTGCCTGTTCCGAGATAGAACTGGTATTGCACCGGAACACTCAGGTATTGCAGATCAACATTGCTGATATCATCTTTTCCATCTCCGTTGATATCACCGGTGGCAACATTTACACCGCCTTTGAAATAAGCTGCATTGATCTGCAACCTGCCCTTTGGTAACTCACGTGAATAACCAATACTGATGGTATAACCCGATCTTGCCTGTGCCGCATAACGATCGACTAAATTTGTATTGGTTGTTTGCGACATGGTGCCACCAGCACTCAGTGTTAAAAGATTTGGAGCTGGTGGCAGTGTATCGGGGCTTTCGCCATTGATATCATCAAACTTCATAAAGTAGTCTACGCTTGCCCGAAGTGTATCCTTTTTCTGTGTTATCTTTTTTTGTGGTGTGCTTTGTGCAACGGCTGCACCTGAAATGATCAAGAGAATGACTGTAAATAGTTGTTTCATGGCAGAACAGTTTTTGGTGTGATGAAACAAAGGAAACAACCATTCTGTATGCAGGCAACATACGGATTAGTTTACGGCGAAGCCTGTTGAGTTATAGGGAGGGGCAATCGAATTATTCGTCAGACGTGGGCGTCAGACGAGGGTCACTCATCATTCATCATTCATCACTCATTCACCCAGATCACCGAATTTTCTTCACCAAATTCATTTGGTTCACGGAGTTTGTTGGCGGGGTCAACGATCCATTTGCCATCCACCACAAATTTGTATTGATGTTTGCCGGGCGCAAGGTGTTGCTG
>CAYMSG010000325.1:0-2071 GCA_964392955.1 uncultured Chitinophagaceae bacterium
CAATGGTTTTTACTGAACGTTGGTAATACTCACGACCCATTGAATCCGTTTCGTTTTGTTGCTTACGGTAATCAATAGCCGCTTGCAAACCATCTTCTGCTAAGTATGCATTGAATTTTTCTGCTTCCAGTTCAATAAACGAATTGATATTGTTGAAGGTAACCATGGCCGTTCCTTCTTCGTGTATGGAAAATTGAAGTGAGTCGCCTTCATCGTCTGTCAAGGCTTCACTGAGATCATCCACAATGTCGGCATAGTATAACTTCAGTTCATTTATTTTTTCACGGTTGCCTTTCCAGTTGTCGCCGGTAAATGCTTCGCCTACTTTAAAACGGATGTTGATCTCTTCAGTACGGGAGAAAATATATTGCTGCGGTTCCAGCCAAAACTCATGTGCAAGTGCCGGCAGAATAACCAAAAACGAACAGATGAATAAAACCGATTTATAATTCATGGAGTTCAAATTACTCAAACTGTTGCATTTACTCCTCTGGGGAGGCTGGGAAGAGCTGTGTTACTTCATCAGCTTATCCATATCCCTGTCGTCGCTGATCTTTCCTTTAGCTTCCAGCATACGCATGTCTTTTGCATCCTGCAAAAAGTCGGATGCAAAAATGAATTGATTGAGTTCTTCATTTTTACTGAAGATGATGTCTTTGTTACTGCCTTCCCATTCTTTGCGGCCCTGGTGCATAAAAATAATTTTATCGCCAATTTCCATTACACTGTTCATGTCGTGTGTGTTTACCACCGTTGTCATACCATATTCGATGGTAATTTCTTTGATGAGTTTATCAATCACCAGTGATGTTTTGGGATCAAGACCGGAGTTGGGTTCATCGCAAAACAAAAATTTTGGATTCAATACAATGGCACGTGCAATGCCTACACGTTTTTTCATACCCCCGCTGATCTCGGCTGGAAATTTATCATTGGCGCCGGTGAGGTTTACACGGGCCAATACTTCATTTACTTTTTCGTGTTTTTGTTTGAGGTTGAGTTTGGTGAACATATCCAACGGGAACATCACGTTTTGTTCTACTGTCATTGAATCAAACAACGCCGATCCCTGGAACAGCATACCAATTTGCTGACGCAGCATTTTCCGGCCTTCCTCGTTCATGCTGGTAATGCTTTCGCCATCGTATAATACTTCGCCACTGTCCGGCTCAAATAAGCCCACCAGGCATTTCATCAGTACTGTTTTACCACTGCCGCTGGCACCAATGATCAAATTACATTTACCGGTTTCCAAAGTTGCCGATACATCTTCAATCACTGTTCTGCCATCAAAGCCTTTGTGTATGTTGTTGATCTCGATCATGCTGTTACAATAATAAAGCGGCCAAAGCGTAATCGGCCAGTAAAATTAAAATACAACTTACGATTACCGATTTGGTACTGGCTCTTCCGATTTCCAGCGAACCTCCTTGTACATGATAACCATAATAGGCCGGAATACTGGAAATAATAAATGCATAGGTATATGTTTTGCTCAGTGCAAAAAATACATTGTAAGGAATAAAATCTTCCAGCAAGCCATCGTTATAAATTTCCGGCGGGAGAATGCCTGACAAAGAACCTGCCATTTTTCCACCCCAGATGCCCAGCACCGCTGCAAGAATTACCAGGCAGGGAACCACCAATAACGCTGCCACAATCTTTGGCATGATGAGGTATGCTTTTGTATTGATACCCATAATCTCTAATGCATCGATCTGTTCACTGATGCGCATGTTACCAAGCTCAGATGCAATGCGTGAACCAACCACGCCGGCCAGTACAACGCAGATCAATGTGGGGGCTAATTCAAGTATGATATTATCACGAACAATAACTGCAATAACTGTTTTGGGAATTAAAGGAGTAATCAACTGGTAAGCAGTTTGAACCGTTGTTACGGCGCCAAGAAACACAGAAATGATTACTACGATACCAACGGAACGGATACCGATCTCATTGCATTGATGCATGAGTTCTTTCCAGTACAGGCGCATATTCTCCGGCTTGGAAAACATGCCTTTGATCATTAAAAGGTAACGGCCTAAGTGTGTGAAGAAATTCATAGTAG
>CAYMSG010000325.1:2171-4789 GCA_964392955.1 uncultured Chitinophagaceae bacterium
GTCAATGGTCAATGGTCAATGGTCAATGGTCAATGGTCAATGGTCAATGGTCAATGGTCAATTGAATGTTTAATTATTGAAGATACAATTCAAAATGCAAATCTCAAGTTCAGGCCTGTAAGTTAACCCAAACTTGAGATTTGCCAGTTTTGATATCTTGCCTATTGGCAATTGCTTATTGCCTGTTATATCTCATGGCTCACTTTACGAAACCGTTTCCACCAAGGCGATTTTTTAATTGCTTCCTGTGTATTGCCTTTGCTTTTCATTTGTGCATCCACTACTGCAATCAACACCATATTGAAAATCGAACGTACCGAACTTCCCAGCTGCAGGATATGCACTGGTTTTTTCAATCCCAACAGAATCGGTCCAATGGCATCTGCATCACCTACTTCCTGTAACAGGTTGTAGGCAATATTGCCGCTGGCAAGATTGGGGAAGATGAGCACATTGGGTTCGCCATTCACCAATTCACTGAAGGGGTAATTCTCTTTCAGTATTTCACGGTTAAATGCAACCAGTGGTTGTATTTCGCCCTCGCAAACAAGATTGGGTTCACGCTCTTTCACAATTTCTCTTGCACGTGCTACCAATTTTGCTTCGTTGCTGTCGCTGCTGCCAAAATTGGAATAGCTGAGCATGGCAACACGTGGTGTAATACCAAAGGCACGTACTTCTTTCGCTACAAGCTGTGTAATATCAGCCAACTCATCGGCACGTGGATTGAAATTTACCGTTGCATCGGCCAGGAACAAGGGGCCACGTTTAGTAAGCATGATATACATGCCTGCAATTTTTCGTACGTTTTCATCTTTCCCGATAATCTGCAAAGCCGGACGAATGGTATCAGAATATTTTCTGCTCAATCCGCTGATCATGGCATCTGCTTCGCCAGTTTCCACCATCATACAACCAAAATGTGTACGCTCTTTCATTGCCTTGGCTGCTTCGTAACGATTCAGGCCTTTGCGTTGACGCTTCTGGAAAAACTGTTCACCAAACTTCTGGCGCATCTCTTCCTGCTCTTTGCTCTTTGGATCCAATATGGGAATACCATCGAGATCAATTGCATTTGTCTCCGCTTTTTCACGGATCGTTTTTTCATCACCTAACAGTATCGGATAAGCGATTCCCTCTTCATAAGCCAGTTGGGCAGCTTTCAACACTTTTACGTTTTCTGCATCCGCAAACACCACACGCTTTGGATCTTTCCGTGCCTTACTGCCAATGGCTCGCATCAATTGATTATCGATGCCTAGCCGATGGTTGAGCACGTCTTCATACTTTTCCCAATCGGTGATGGGGTGTTGTGCCACACCACTTTCCATGGCTGCTTTTGCAACAGCAGGTGCCACATAACTCAGCAAACGTGGATCGAGTGGTTTGGGAATGATGTAGGTTGGGCCAAACGAAAGATTTTTCTCGTTATAGGCCATGTTTACAATGTCGGGCACAGGTGTTTTTGCTAATTCGGCCAATGCTTTTACAGCGGCCAGTTTCATGGCTTCGTTGATCTTGGTGGCACGCACATCCAATGCACCACGGAAAATGTACGGGAAGCCTAATACATTATTTACCTGATTGGGATAATCGCTGCGGCCTGTTGCCATAATAACATCCGCACGTGCAGCCGTTGCTTCTTCGTAACTGATCTCCGGATCAGGATTGGCCATGGCAAACACAATTGGTTTTTTGGCCATGCTCTTCACCATTTCACCGGTAATGACATTGCCCACACTTAAACCAATGAATACATCCGCATTTTTGATGGCATCCGCCAACGTCATGTCAGGATTTTTTACATGTGCTGCAAATTTTTTCTTGTTCTCATCCAGGTCGTCCCGTTCATCATGGATCACCCCTTTCCGATCGAACATTAAAAAGTTTTCGTGTTTGGCACCCAGGCTTTCATATAACAGTACGCAGGCCATGGCTGCAGCTCCGGCACCATTCACTACAAACTTTGCTTTTTCAATTTTCTTTCCCTGAATTTCCAATGCGTTCAACAACGCAGCAGCGCTGATGATGGCGGTGCCATGCTGATCATCGTGCATCAGTGGAATTTTCATTTCCTCTTTCAGCCGTTGTTCAATGTAAAAGCATTCGGGAGATTTGATGTCTTCGAGATTGATACCGCCAAAAGTTGGTTCCAACGCTTTTACGATCTCCACAAATTTTTCCGGATCTTTTTCATTGATCTCGATATCGAACACATCAATATCAGCAAATATCTTGAAGAGGACTCCTTTTCCTTCCATCACCGGTTTGCCCGCTTCAGGACCAATATCGCCAAGGCCCAGTACAGCTGTGCCATTACTGATCACTGCCACCAGGTTTCCCTTGGCGGTGTATTTATAAACGCTTTCGGGGTTGTTGTAAATTTCCATACAGGGAACGGCCACACCCGGTGAATATGCCAATGATAAATCACGCTGTGTTTTGGCCTCTTTGGTAGGAATTACTTCAATTTTTCCCGGTCTTCCTTTGGCGTGGTATTCCAATGCCTGTTGCCGGCGCAGTTCTTCTTTGTTCATACGTAATAGTTATTCAAACAATCGGTTTTAGCCTTGCTAAGGGCGGCAAGGTACGAAAAGAATGAAAAGTGGTGTTAGCAG
>CAYMSG010000326.1:0-4788 GCA_964392955.1 uncultured Chitinophagaceae bacterium
GTATAACAATAAAATCCTGACCACCTGGATTAAACGCCCCTATTCCTGCTGCAGACACAGAAGCATTTCTGATATATTTCTTCAATCCGTAAGTAGTAGGCGTGGTTGCGAAAGCCCTGTTGAGATCGGTTAAGAAAATATCGCCTCTAAAATAAACAGAAGCTGTTAAACGTGGATCACGGTTATTTTTTTGAGGAGCGTTATTAGCCGCTGTACCGGGAGTGTACAATGGTGATTGAGTAATAGGTTTACCATCAGTGCAATAGTAATCTTTCACCAAATTGGGCATTGGCAATTTATCAATAGCCGGATTACCATTAAATGTTGCAGAGAATGTTTCTCCGTTATTAGACACATCCTGATTAAACCTTACAGAAAAAAGAATTTCTTTTGATAATTCACCTTGCTCAGTAAACAACTGTGCATAGCTTGCATTTAATGTATAGCCTAATGTGAGTAAAGTAGATGTAGCATCTACCACGCCCTGATAGTCTTTGTTATACAAATAAACCCTGGCCAATAAACCTAATGCTGCTCCTTTAGTAGCATAACCGTATTGTGTTGCAGGATAAGAAACCGGCAACTTAGTAATGGCATCCTTTAAATCGGCAATAATCTGTGCATTGACTTCCTGGTAGGTATTTTTGGCTACGTACGCCTCTTCAATTGTTTGTACTTTAGTAATTAAGGGAACATCTTCGAAATAAGCTGCAAGGTTAAAATAAAACAACGCACGGAGAAACAACGCCTGACCAAACAAAGCATCTTTTTTTTCCTGCGTAATAAGCGTAGTAGACATATTCTGAATATTCTCGATAGCTGCATTGGCCCTTCCTATGCCTTTATACGACGAGCTCCAGATACCGCTAAACATAGCATTGGAAGGAGTAATGATTCCAATCATGAAATCGCCTGGCCCTTCCCATTTATAGTTGTTATATAAATTATCACCAAAACAATCGAACATGGTGAGGCTGGCTGTAGCATTCAGGCTCCCGCTATAAAGTGGTCTGTCCTGCAGGGCATCATAAATACCATTTACAGCAAGTTGGGCATCCTGTTCCGATTTCCAGAAATTATCTCTGGCAATTTGTGTAAGCGATTCTCTTTCTGTAAAATCTTTATTGCATCCAAAGAAAGAGAGAGTTATTAGTAGTCCGAATATTTTTTTCATACAAAAAAATTTATATGGTTTGATACTGATCATTTCGTGTACAAACTGGTGTTTCTATTTTAGAATTTTACATTAAGACCAAACGTATAGACTTTATACAAGGGCACATTTTGATCTGTACCTCTACCTCTGGCTCTCTCAGGATCAAAATTTTCCAGCTTCGTAAACGTTAACAGATTTTGTCCGCCAACGAATAAACGCAACTTCGATAAACCGATTCGTTTTATTAAAGACTCAGGAAGCGAGTAACCGATTTCCAGATTTCTCATTCTGAGAAATGAAGCATCCTGAATATAAAACGAAGAAATGATTGCATTGCTGTATCCACCTAACCTTGGTAATTTAGCTGAAGGGTTTGTTGGTGTCCAACGATCGAGCCAGTACGTTAAAACATTGTTCCTGTCGCCTTCAAATGGTAACTGGCCATTATCGTAAAGAATTCGATCTACATTCCCAATACCTTCAAACAGGATATTCATATCAAGCCCCTTATAATTCAATGTTGCATTGAAATTATAGATCCATGAAGGATATGGATTGCCGATAATTGTCCGGTCATGATCGTTTACAAGTCCATCGGGTTTGCCATCAGGCCCGGATAAATCGGCGTAACGGATATCGCCGGGCTTTGTAAGGGCGGGGTTATTAAATTGTCTTGGAGCATTGGCAACCTCATCATCCGATTGGAAGATGCCAATTGCCTGGTATCCAAAATATGCATTGTACGGAACTCCAATTCTGATAATGCTCACTCCACTGATACTTTCCAGACCACGCTCTCCTAAACCGGTTACTTTATTATCAGCAAACTTACTGATGCTTCCACCCACACTGTAATTTAAACCACCTTTCAGCTTTCCACGATAATTCACTGCAATTTCAACACCTTTATTGATCATACTCGCAGCGTTGATGGCAGAGAGATTTGTTACGCCGATAGAAGATGGAATTGGAAAATTGCTATACAACAGATCATAACTGCTACGATTAAAATAGTCAGCAGTAATCGTTAAACTATTTCTGAATAAACCCGCATCAATACCAATGTCATACTGCTCGATGGTTTCCCACTTTACATTTGGATTCGACAGAGTAGTTAATGCAGCTGCACTTACGATGCTGTTTCCAAGAAAATAATCAAGACCTACATTGTACGTTTGGGCGTATAAATAGTTGGCGATATTATCATTACCGGTAATACCCCAGCTTGCTCTCAACTTCAGATCAGAAATCCAGTTCACGTTACTCATAAATTTCTCCTGACTGATTCTCCAGCCGGCAGATGCTGACGGGAAATTTCCATAGCGGAAAGCAGAACTAAACCGGGAAGATGCATCTCTTCGTATGTTTAATTCCAAAAGATACTTTCCATCATAGATGTAATTTACTCTGGAAAACAAAGACTGTATTGCAAACTCACTTGCACCACCTGCTACATTCGGTTCAGTTACACCTCCCGCATTAAATTCCTGCAAACCATCGGTAGGGAAGTTTTTTAACGAACCGGAGAACCCATCGTTCCGACCGTATTGAACAGAATGTCCTAATAGAACAGACACATCATGTTTTTCGTTAAACGTATGAGTGTACCGAAGAATATTTTCATTCAGCAACCTGTAGTTAAAGGCAGTACTGTTACTTAAACTATTTAACGGATTTTGTGCAACAATTTGTCTATCCCAATCATACGTAGCATTGCGTGGAACAAAGTTCGACTCCTGACTGGTGAAAATATTAAAGCTGCCGCTTGTTTCAAACGAAAGATCTTTTGTGAAATTTACATTCACACCAAAACGATTGGCAAAATTAACTTCATCGCTGCTGTAATCTCCAAGCGTGCCTCTTCTGATGGCGTTGGTAATTGGGAAACTGGCATTAATACCATAGAATGAACCATCAACCGTTCCAAATTCGCCATTTGCATAATAGACAGGAACAGTTGGAGCTGAACGCTGGAATTGATTAATGATTCCGGTTTCGCCGGTTATCGCATCTGCACCGCCGCTTGGCCCTGTAAACTTTGACCAATAAGCATTCGATGTATTCGATATCGTAAGCCAATCTTTCAGTTTTGAGTTTAAGTTTAAACTTAAATTATACCGGCTCGATTGAAACTTACCTTTTACTACAGCTTCCTGATTCAAATAACCAAACGAAGCTCTGTAAGTTGTGCGATCGTTACCACCCGAAAAAGAAATGTAATGGTTCTGAATAGGTGCACGACGTAAAATTTCTCTCGCCCAATTGGTATTGGCATAACGGTCAGGATTTGATCCATCACGCATGGCCTGAATATCGGCAGGGCTGTATCTCAACGTTGTATTTGCACCGTTTCTGTTAACATCTGCTTCATTTTTCAAAGTTGCATAATCAGGTGCATTTAAATACTGCGGCACAACAGTAACTTCCTGAAATCCGAAGTAATTATTGTACAGAACATTCATCGATCCGCTTTTTCCTTTTTTTGTTGTAACGATGATTACACCATTTGCACCACGTGCTCCATAAATTGCACCGGCAGATGCATCTTTCAAAACAGAAATACTTTCAATATCGGAAGGAGCAAGATTATTAAAGACGTTCAGATTATCATATTGGATATTATCAATCACAACCAATGGTGCTGAAGCTCCAAACGTACCAATTCCCCGAATTACAACACTGGACGCATCAGCTCCTGGTAAGCCACTGCTTTGTGTTAACTGTACACCTGAAAACTTACCGTACATCAGTTGCCCCGAATTGGTAACAGGTTGGTTTACAGATTCGTCTAGTTTCAGCGTTTGCGTAGCTCCGGTCTGGTTAATTTTTTTCTGTGTACCATAACCAATTACCACAACATCCTGTAACGCAGCAACCTCTGGCTCCAGCCGGATAGCGATGGCAGATACACCATCCCATGTTAACGTATACGTTTGAAAACCTATACTGCTAAACAGCAGCACTGGTTTACTGCCGGTAACACTCAAGCTGAAAAAGCCTTTTGCATCAGTTGAAGTTCCTTTTGCAGAACCTTGTTGTACAACAGATACAGCAGCAACCGGAGTATCATCGTTTGCATTAATAACAGTACCGCTTACAGTAGTTGTTTGTGAAAATGAACGCAGGCTCATTAAAAGCAGGAAGCAAAACAAGCCGATCTGTGAGGGTAAATTCTTTTTTAGCACAAGCATCGTTTCAGTTTTAGTTTGATGTAGAATTACGTGTACTAAGTACGCTACTATATTTAACTTGACAGGTGGGCCAGTGCTTCAAAAAAGCGGTGTATTCAGTTCAAGAAAAAAGTGTTGGATACAGGGATCAAGCAGGGGAATCAGTTATCGGGATATCCTAATTTGTTGAACATAGCATGCTTAAACATTTTTTAATACCGATTCATCTATTTTATTTCGTCAACAGGACAAAACAGAAGACAAAATTAATCTGCTATTCGGCTTGCTTCTTTGTACCGGAAGTAGCTGATGGATCGTATGCAGGATTTACAACAGGAAACAGCGCATTGGTTTGTTTCAGCCATTTCATCAACTTCTTCCTGAGTTGCGCTGTTGTTTTTTTATTGGCAGATGCGATATTATTCTTTTCACCCCTATCATTCGCCACATCATACAACTCTA
>CAYMSG010000327.1:0-4785 GCA_964392955.1 uncultured Chitinophagaceae bacterium
CACCAGGTTTTTGAATAACCATTGATTGCTTAATGCAATCCTGTTTGTGAGGCTGCTTCCCGGTCCAATGCGTTCAAACATTTGCAGAATCGGATCGGTTAAACGTGCAGGCATTTGTTGTGCACGTACACGGGCAATGGCATTGTTTAAAATATCAATGGCTGTTTCTGTAACCGGCATACTCGAATGTCCGCCGGGTTTTTCAACTGTCAGATCAATGTTTACATATCCTTTTTCGCCCACGCCTACAAACGCAACAGGCCTGCGTAATTCTGTAAACTGTTCGGTACTAACCATGCCTCCTTCATCCAATACCAGTTCAGGTTGTATGCCTTGTTGTTGAAACCATGCGGCAATTTTTGCCATGCCCCGTTTGCCGGCAATTTCTTCATCATGTCCAAAACATAAATAAATAGTTCGTTCCGGTTGAAAGCCGTCACGGAGCAGTTGTTCGGCAGCTTCCAGTATGCCAATCACCGATGCTTTATCATCTACTGCGCCTCGTCCCCAGATCGTATCGCCTTTGATCAACCCACTAAAGGGAGGAGCCGTCCAGTTTTTTTCAACGGCTGCTTCCACCGGCACCACATCCATGTGTGCCATGATCACATATGGTTTCAGCGATGTGTTTTTTCCCAGCCATGTAAACACATAGCTGAACTCACTAAAGATCTGCCTTGGTAATTGTGTATGTACAGCGGGGTAAGTTGTTTCAAGAAAAACACGAAAGTTTTGAAACTCTGCCGTGTCAATCGACAAGGTATCACCAAACGAAACTGTTTTGATTTGTATGGCCTGGCTGAGATGTATGGCCGATGAATCAAACACGTCTTTCATTTCAGCGGAAGGATATACCGGAATGGGTTTGCTGTACAGAATTGTTTTAACGGCTACTACTGCCACCATGCCGGTCAGCACCAGCAGAAGAACAAAAAACAAACGCTTGAGCATGTGAATTTGGTTAATAGGGGAAAGGTACAAATTCTGCCCGATGCAACCGGTATTCCCCCGGAATCAAGAAATTGTTATCCTTACGGCAGCTTTTTCTTTTGGATAGAAATGATGTACCTTACCAAACAATTTATTTCTCACAACAAAAACTTACAATGATGGAAGAGAACAAAAGCACCCAGGCAACAGATGCCGAAAAGCAAAGCTGGACCGATAAAGCGCAGGATACCTTGCAGGATCTGAAAGCAAAAGCATCGGAGTATGCTGATAAAGCCGAAGACAAGCTGGAAGAACTGAAAGATAAAGCCGAGGATAAATTTGAAGAGTTGAAAGACAAGGCCGAAGATGTAGTGGATGATCTGAAAGAAAAAGCATCGGGGCTTTGGGACAAAGTAAAAGACAAGTTTGACGGCAGTGATGAACCTGCGAAAAAAAATCCGGATGTATAACATTCTACAGGCTGCAACAGATTGCAGCCTTTTTTCTTTCTTTGCGGTATGCACGATCTTTTTCTGGAATACAATCTGCCGGCAATTGAAACAAGGTTATGGGAAATGCTGGATGAATCGGTTCAATCGTTCAAAGCGCCTTTTCATACAGGCGTAATTGCAACAGCTGATGAGGGGCGTCCCGAACTTCGTACAGTTGTGTTACGACATGCTGATGCAGTGCAAAAGAAATTATTTTTTCATACCGATATACGTTCACCCAAAGTAAAACAGTTGCAATTGCATCCACAGATCAGTTGGCTGTTTTATGAGAAAGATATCCGGATGCAGCTCCGGCTTACAGGTACGGCTCAATTGCATGCTGATGATGAAGTTGCCAATGAAGCGTGGGAGCAGTCAAGGCTTTCCAGCAGATTAACATATACCACTTCCTCTCCATCCGGTACGGTTCTTTCCTCTCCCGAACTGATCAACCTCAATCAAAAACAGGTGCCTGCAGAACTGATTGATATTGCATGGAAAAATTTTTGTGTAGTGGAAACAACCATTCATGAACTTGATTGGGTGTTGCTGCATCACAACGGAAATCGCAGGGCATCTTTTCAATACAAGACAAACCAATTTCAATGGATACAGGTATGAGTGGAACAGCAATTGATTTGATTAACGAACTGAAGTTGCAGCCACATCCCGAAGGTGGTTTTTACAGCCGCACCTATGAAAGCGATGAAAAGATACCTGCGGCTGCATTGCCTGCACGTTTTGGTGCTGACCGACTGATATCAACAGCGATATATTTTTTGTTGCAGGGGAATGATTTTTCTGCTTTTCACCGGATCAAAAGTGATGAACTCTGGCATTTTTATGCAGGCGATGGATTGCATATTTATGTAATTCATCCTGATGGAAGGGGGGAGATTCTATTGCTTGGTAATAAGTTGAGCAATGACTATCGTTTTCAGCAAGTAGTAAAAGCCGGTTGCTGGTTTGCTTCCAGGCCTGCAACAACAAACAGCTTCGCCTTAGTTGGTTGTACTGTTGCACCGGGTTTTGATTTTGCAGATTTTGAAATGGCAGACAAGGAAGAGTTGTTGAAAGTATATCCGCAACATCAGGAATGGATTGAACAGTTGTGCAGATGATGAATTTTTATCCATTCTTCATCTTATAAATCACCAGGAATCCCAGTACGATCAATACCAGGATCAGAAACGTAGTAACAATAATCAGCGATTGATTGGGCACCGGTTTTTGTTTCCGTTTGCGGCGTTGTTGTTGTAATTGTGTGGCAAGTTGTTTGTTAAGATCGGCCACCGCATGTTTCATTTTTCCTTTGTCGGCCATACGCAAGCCTTCTTCTGCATCACTCATCAAATCGGATGCAGCGAGGCGTTGTTCTACAGCATTCCGTTCTTCGGGCGTAAGGTTGCCCTGCAGGTATTGTAGTAATTCCTGTTCGGTGAGGTCGTCCCGCTCGTTTAATATATCGAGTAACTTATCGCTCATGTTTTTGTTGTTTGAGCAAAACCATTTTCAAGTTACGCTTTCCGTTTTGAATATAACTTTTTACCTGCATCAGCGTAAACCCTGTGTTGGCAGCAATATCAGTATAGCTTTTTTTCTCCAGGTAAAACAGTTCAATGCAAGTGCGTTGCTCCGGTATCAGTTCGCTTACGGCCATGCGTAGCTGTTCCAGCAACTGGTCTTTCTGCCAATGTTCGGTATGGTTAATGTCTTCTGCAGGTGTGCTGATCAGTTGCTCTTTCAGTTCGGCGGGCAGTTTGCCTTTATCCCGCAGTTGCATGAGACAGTGGTTTTTCGCTACCATGTAGATCCAGCTCTTGAAATAATCCACTTTGTATTTGCCCAGTTCCTTTATTGCTTTTTCAAATACCTGTTGCACGGCATCTTTGGCTTCTTCCTCGTTCTTTAAATATTTCATACATACACCAAACAGCAACAGGGTATAGCGTTGCAAAAGAACACCCAGCCATTTATTATCGCCATCGTGGTAAAAGCGTTGGAGTAATTCCTGATCGGGTATGGTGGAGTAGGATGCGTTCACAAACAGGTTTGTACAGTCAAGTTAGTTATTTTACTCAAGAGATGCGCAGGCTCGTAAAATTCCATATATTCATTGAAACGTTTTTACATGAATAACGCCCTTTGTATTGTTCCGGTTGCCCCTCTCCGTAAGGAACCACGGCACGAAGCGGAAATTACGTCTCAATTGTTATTTGGTGAAGCGGTGGAATTGCTGGCATCGCATGGCGAGTGGGTGGAGCTGGTTTGCCTGTACGATGGTTACACCGGTTATTGTATGCGCAACCAATTGACCGAAGTTGCCGAAGCTATTGCCTTGCAGGATCAGGTGGCATTGGTGAGTACCTGGAGTGGCGTGATGATGGTGAATGATTTGCCCATGCATGTGCCGCTGGGAAGTGCAGTACCGGCTTTGCAAAACGGTGAAGCCATGTGGGGCGAAACAAAAATTAAAAGCAGCAGTAAATTGGTAATGGAAGGAGCGCATGTATTTGATGAAGAAAGCATCCGGCAAATTGCATTTCTTTATCTCAATAGTGCTTACCTGTGGGGCGGACGATCGGTATTTGGGATTGATTGCAGCGGATTTGTACAGGGACTGATGCGTTTCTTTGGAAAGAAATTACCACGTGATGCGGCACACCAGGCCATGATTGGGGAAGACCTTGGATTTTTACAGGAAGCCCGCTGCGGTGATCTTGCTTTTTTTGATAATGCGGAAGGAAAAATTATTCATGTAGGATTGTTGCTCAACGATCACGAAATAGTTCATGCTGCAGGTAAAGTACGGATTGATAATATTGATGGGGCAGGCATTCTGCATAGCCAGACGGGGGAGCGAACGCACAGGTTGAGGGTGATAAAGAGGGTGTGAGAAAGCTACGAGCTATTAGCTTTGAGTTGCGAGCCAATACAACGAACTTTTGTGGATCAATTATCATTCGCATCATTCATCATCACTTGCTCAGCGGTCAACTCTTGAACCAACCGATCAGCGCCTTTTCCCAGCCAATCATTTTAAACGCTGTATAAAATAAAAGCACCGCAAAAAATTTCTTCACTGTTTCCTGTGGTAAACTCAAACTCCATTTACTGCCGAAGTAACTGCCCACTACAAATCCAATGGCCAGTAATCCCACAACTTTAAAATCTACATGACCTGCTTTGTAATAATTCATCATGCCCAGTAATGCAACCGGTAACACCAACAATCCTAACGATGTGCCTTGTGCTGCATGTTGACTGTAGCCAAGAAAATAGACCAATGCCGGCACTACAATTAACCCACCACCAACGCCTACCATGCCGCCAAGGATACCGGCTGCCAATCCAATAATGAGGA
>CAYMSG010000328.1:0-4781 GCA_964392955.1 uncultured Chitinophagaceae bacterium
ATTGCAGTTAAGCGGAACGAAGGAACGGTTACTGGTTGAGTTTAAAGTGAATCTTGAAGAAGTAATTGAAGAAGAACGTACCGGCGAAGAACCATTGGAAGAATTACAAGCCAAGGTTGATCGTATGAAAAAGCGTTTGGAGAATCTGGGTGAAGTAAACCCAACGGCCATTGAAGCATTTGAAGAAATGCGCAAACGTTATGAGTTTATTCTTGAACAGAAGAATGATCTTGTTACGGCAAAGGAATCGTTGTTGCAAACCATCCAGGAAGTGGAAGCAACGGCCAACCAACGTTTCCTCGAAACCTTTAACCAGGTGCGGGAGAATTTTCAGAAAGTATTTAAGGCCTTGTTTACAGAAGAAGATACGGCCGATATGGTGCTGGAAAATCCGGAGAATCTTGCTGATACCGGTATCGACATTATTGCCAAACCAAAAGGGAAACGTCCCAGCAGCATTTCTCAGTTGAGTGGTGGAGAGAAAACATTAACCGCAACAGCCATGTTGTTTGCGATCTATCTCATTAAACCTGCTCCGTTCTGTATTCTGGATGAGGTGGATGCACCGTTGGATGATGCCAACGTGGGTAAGTTCACCAATATGATCCGCCAGTTCAGTAACAATTCACAGTTCATTATTGTAACGCACAACAAGCAAACAATGGGTGCTGTGGATGTGATCTATGGTGTAACCATGCAGGAAGCCGGTGTAAGTAAACTGGTGCCGGTGGACTTCAGAAGTTTGAATTAACAAGAGGGTCGGGACGCTGGAGCGGCCTGAACCATAAATACATTGGAGCCGATGCAAACGCATCGGCTCTTTTATTTATGATATCTTTTCATGAACTTATTTTCAATGTTGAGAATTGCTGTCTTTCCGACGAAGGAGGAATCTGTTTGGCTATTGTACTCCGATGAAGCAGATCCCTCGTACCTCGGGATGACATCAACTATGCAGCAGCAGCTTATCAACGATCTCGTTCAACTTCTCTGTATGTTCAAACACATAACTCTCACCGGCTTCTTTTAATAATTTCAGATTTTTCTTTTTTACATTATCCATTTCAGGCGAAGCGGTTTTTAAATCAGGCTCCAGGCGGTAATAATCTTTTTTGTCATCGGCATCTAATGTATCCCACATTTTGCTGAGGTGGTAATGCACCGTTTCGCTGTTTCCACTCATCATAATATCAATGATAACGGGTAACCATTTGATCAAACCGGCATCACGCAAATGATCAAATTCATATCTCCGTTTGCTGCTGCCGGTACCAATACTGATGAGTAACATATCTTTTGCCGAAGGCTTGTCTGGCTTTGGTTTTGAAAAATTGCCGGGCAATACATTGCGTTTGCTGAAATGCAGACTTCTTGCTTCACTGTAGGCACACAAAGCCGGGTTGTTGACAAACACACCACCATCAATGAGGTATTGCGGTGCTTCACTTAAACTGTAGATCATCGCCGGTTCAAAATAAGTAGGTGCGGCACTTGTTGCTCTGGCAATATGTTTTACTTTAAAATCACGCACCTGTCCTTCAATACGCTTTGTATCGGCGCTGTTAAAGAACGCCGCTTTACGTTCATAAAAATTATAAGCAGTGATCAAACAAGGTTTGATCAACTGACTTAACAATGTTTCACCGAGATAACCATGCAGCAATTCTTCCAGGTTATCAGCAGGGAATCCTTCGTTCCAGAGATTGAAATTTTTGAATTGCTGCCAGAAATTTTTGTTGAAAATTTTATTGCCATGCTGCATGTACAGTTGTACTGCATCAGCCGCCGAAAATTTTGCTTTGCCATCATTGGTTTCATCCGGCATCAAATAAATACTGGTGAGGATGCCGCCTGTGCTGGTACCTGCAATCAGGTCGAAGTACTCGCCGATCTTTGCTTCTTTGTTGCCGGTAATGGCACGTATGCGTGTTTCAAGATATTGAATAATTGTACCGGGAATAATACCCCTTATGCCACCACCATCAATGCTGAGGATTCTTACTTTGGAAGTGCTGCGGTTGCTCATGGTTAGGTTTGTTTGCAGAAAAATACAAACATCGTTCTGAAAATAAAATACCTCTTTCCGGTGTTTTTCTTCTTCGTGTATTTACGGAATTAACGAATAAGCGTTGTTTATATGGGTTATTCGTTCGATATTCGGCATCTAAACCAACTGCATGAAACGTATTGGCTTGTTTCCCGGAACATTTGATCCTATTACTGTAGGTCACCTGGATATTATTTACCGCTCACTCGATCTGTTCGATAAATTGTATATCGGCATTGGTCGCAATGCAGGTAAAGTGCCCATGTTCAGTGAAGAGCAACGGGTATCGTGGATCAATGAAATTTTTAAAGATGAACCTCGTGTTGACTCGGTGGTATATGATGGGTTAACCGTTGATTGCTGCAAGCGCATCAATGCAAAATTTATTCTGCGTGGTATCCGTTACGTCAACGATTTTGAATACGAGAAGGCCATTGCGGATATGAACCGCAGCCTGGATCATGATATTGAAACTATTTTTCTTACCTGTCTTCCGCAATACACATCGGTCGCATCAACGCTGGTGCGTGATGTAATCCGCAATGGCGGCGATGCATCACCGTTTTTACCGGATGTAGTGAACAACACTGTTTCCAAAAAATAGTGGTTTCGAAATTTTAATTGCAATTTGATGAAGCTGATCTGGTTCAAAAAAGATTTGTCGCTGGCTGATTTTACCTTCCTGGGTAAACAAACAATTGCAGACGTCCTTGATATCCGTTTTTCAGAAGTGGGGCCCGATTTTCTCAAAGCAACCATGCCGGTTGATCATCGCACACATCAACCGTATGGTTTGTTGCACGGCGGTGCCAGTTGTGTATTGGCTGAAACGTTGGGAAGTGTTGCATCGGCCAAGGTAATTGATCCCGAAAAATTTATTTGTGTAGGACTTGAGATCAATGCCAATCATATCCGATCAGTACGCAGCGGAATGGTAACAGGTATTGCCACACCCATTCACATTGGTGCCAGTACACATGTGTGGGATATTAAAATTTATGATGAACGGGAGAAGCTGATTTGCATCAGTCGTTTAACTGTCGCTATTCTGAAAAAGCCACAGTAAATCCATTTATTTTGCAGTTGTGCCATTCTGTGCAGCAGGAAATGTAGTTGTTGGTTTCGTAACTTACATACATTACTATTTCATATGTTTTACGTCACAGGATTTCTTGTGTGTGCAGCCATCATTTTCTTTGCCGGCAAAAAACTTTCCTTGTATGGAGATTTGCTGGCCGAAAAAACAGGCATGAGCAAGGGATGGATCGGGTTGATCCTGATGGCTTCGGTTACATCCTTACCGGAACTGATGGTGGGTGTAAGCTCTTCTGCAATTGTGCAATCGGCTGATCTGGCAACAGGTGATATACTCGGCAGTTGTGCGTTCAATCTTGGTATATTGGCCATGCTCGATGCATTTATTCCAAAGCATCAGCCATTATTTGGCATCGCCTCTCCACGACACATGCTCATTGCTGCATTAAGTATTATGTTACTTGGTTTGGTTGGGTTTGCATTATTTCTCCCGCAGGATTATGCAGTGGTTCCGTGGATCGGGTTGACCAGCATTGTTTTTATTGCAGTTTATTTTGTTGCCATTAGAGTGATTTATACAAATGAACAAAACCATCATTTACCCGAAGTAAAAGAAGAAAAGGAAGAGGCAGCCGGACAACTGAGTTTACGCCGCATCGTTTATTATTACGCCGGGTTTGCCTTGGTGATTGTTGTTGCAGCGCTGGGCTTGCCTTTTTTTGCGGAAGGAATTGCTGAACTAACGGGGCTGGGTAAGTCATTTGTGGGAACGTTCTTTTTAGCGGTTTCCACTTCGCTGCCAGAAATTGCTGTTTCCATTGCTGCGGTACGTATAGGGTCCGTTGATCTTGCGGTTGGTAATTTGTTAGGCAGTAATATTTTCAACATTTTGATTCTTGCACTCGATGATATTTTTTATACCAGGGGATTGTTGTTGAAAGATGCATCTGAATTTCATATCATATCTGTATTGAGCACCATCATCATGACAGCAGTTGTGATCATTGGGTTGAGTTACCGGGCAAAAGGCAAACGTTTTTTGCTGGCCTGGGATGCAGCTTTGATCTTTCTGATTTATATTGTTAATCTATTCTTTATTTATCACTTTACAAGTTAAGCAATGAATTGGCATCATCTCGAAGCAACAGAAGTAATTGAAGTAACCGGTTCATCTCCCGAAGGGTTGAAGAATGAAACGGCACAATTAAAACTGGCCGAGTATGGCCCCAACGAGTTGTTGGTAAAAAAGAAAAAACCTGCCTGGGTGTTGTTCCTTCATCAGTTCAAAGATTTTATGATCCTTGTATTGATTGCAGCAGCTGTTATTGCAGGCTTTGCCGGCGATCTTACCGATACCATCATTATTATGGTGATCGTATTTTTGAATGCAATCGTTGGTTTTGTGCAAGAGTATCGTGCCGAAAAAGCAATGGAAGCCTTGAAAAAAATTGCTGCCTTGCAGGCGCAGGTGATGCGGAATGGAAAACCGGTTGTTGTTCCATCAGCTGAATTGGTTCCTGGTGATCTGGTGTTACTGGAAGCAGGGAATGTAGTGCCGGCCGATCTTCGGTTTATTGAAACATTCAGTTTGAAAATTGATGAATCTGCATTAACCGGTGAATCAGTACCTGCTGAAAAAACAGAGCACCGGATGAAAGAAGTGGATATTCCGATCGGTGACCGTTTGAACATGGGATTC
>CAYMSG010000329.1:0-4772 GCA_964392955.1 uncultured Chitinophagaceae bacterium
CGGATAAAAATTGATATATTCGGAATCCAACATCATCGGAATGAATTATGAAATGAGCCATTAAGTTTTCAAGGTAACTCCTATCGTACCGTTGAAAATTTTATGGCAAACAGCATCTGACCAAAATCAATAAAAAAAATAACACATGAAAATTCTTGAGCTGAAAATACTTCGTGGCCCGAATTACTGGAGCGTGCGCCGCACCAAACTCATCCAAATGAAACTGGACCTCGAAGAACTGGAACAACGCCCCACCAACAGCATTCCCGGTTTTCGGGAACGATTGGAAAAATTATTTCCCAGCATGTACAGTCACCGTTGCAGCGTGGGTACACCAGGTGGATTCTTTCAACGTGTTGATGAAGGCACCTGGATGGGACATGTAATTGAACATATTGCACTCGAGCTGCAAACATTGGCAGGAATGGACACGGGCTTCGGACGTACACGTGGTGCGAATGAAAAAGAAGGTGTGTACTATGTTGTGTTTACTTATCTCGAGGAAGATGCAGGCGTGTATGCAGCAAAAGCAGCCGTACGAATAGCAGAAGCATTGGTTGCAGGAGAAGAATACAGTCTGGACGATGATATCCAGAAGTTAAGAGAAATACGGGAAGATACAAGGCTGGGACCATCTACCGGTTGTATTGTGGATGAAGCGGCAAAGCGAAATATTCCTTATATCCGTTTGAATAAACAGAGCCTGGTTCAGTTGGGTTATGGTGTACATCAGAAACGTATCCGTGCAACCATTGCATCAACTACATCAAATATTGCAGTTGATATTGCATGTGATAAAGAAGAAACAAAAATGCTGCTGGAAGCAGCTGAAATTCCTGTACCCAGAGGAACGGTGATCCGTACGGAAGTAGGCCTGGATGAAGCGATTGAAAAATTCGGTTACCCGTTAGTGATCAAACCCATTGATGGTAATCACGGTAAAGGAAACACCACTAACATCACCAATAAAGAGCAGGCGTTAAAGGCATTTGAAGCAGCAAAGGCTTACAGCCGTAGTGTAATTGTTGAACGTTTTATTACCGGTTTCGATTTTCGTGTACTGGTGATCAATCATAAATTTATTTGTGCTGCATTACGTACACCAGCCAGTGTAATGGGTGATGGTGAACATACCATTCAGTGGCTGATCGATGAAACAAATAAAGACCCACGTCGTGGTTATGGTCATGAAAAAGTGTTGACGCAGATTACAGTTGATGGCAGCACGATGAAGATGCTGGAGGAAAAAGGATACACATTGGAAACCGTTCCACCAAAAGGCGAATTGGTACTTTTAAAAACCACCGCCAACCTTTCAACAGGCGGCACATCAACAGATGTTACCGATGAAGTGCATCCTGCCAATGTGTTCATGTGCGAACGCATCAGCAAGATCATTGGCCTGGATATTTGCGGTATCGATATTATGGCAACCGACTTACGAACTCCAGTAAGCGAAAATGGTGGTGCTATTTTGGAGGTAAATGCGGCACCTGGTTTCCGGATGCACATCGACCCGTCGGAAGGTTTGCCACGCAACGTAGCAGAGCCCGTAGTTGATATGCTTTTCCCAAAAGGAACAGAGGGACGTATTCCGATCATTGCCATTACAGGCACAAACGGGAAAACTACCACCACCCGATTAACGGCTCATATTGCCAAGAGCGCCGGCAAAAAAGTTGGTTATACCACAAGTGACGGCGTGTACATTCAAAACCATTTGATGATGAAAGGCGATTGTACCGGACCTGTTTCATCAACTTTTGTACTGAAAGACCCCACCGTTGATTTTGCTGTATTGGAATGTGCCAGAGGCGGCATTTTGAAATCGGGTCTTGCGTTTCAGCATTGCGATGTTGCCATTGTAACCAATGTTGCTGCCGATCATATTGGCCTCGGCGGTATCAATACGGTTGAGCAAATGGCAAAAGTAAAAGCCGTGGTACCTGAAACTGTTTTCCCGCATGGCTATGCCATTCTGAATGCAGAAGATGATCTGGTGTATAAAATGAAAGACAACCTGAAATGCAATATTGCCCTGTTCAGCATGGACGAAAATAACCCACGCATCAAAGAGCATTGTGCAAAAGGTGGTTTGGCGACCATATTTGAGAATGGCTATATCAGCATTATGAAAGGCACATGGAAAATAAGAGTGATGGCTGCGAAAGATATTCCACTTACTTACGAAGGAAAAGCCGTGCATAACATCGCCAACTGTTTACCGGCTGTACTGGCAACTTACCTGTATCGTGATATCAGCATTGATGATATACGACAGGGTTTGCTCACCTTTATCCCCGGTGAAAGCTTAACACCCGGCCGGTTAAATTTCTTCCATTTTAAGAATTATACTTTTCTTGCCGACTTTGCTCATAACCCGCACGGTTTACAACTGCTCTGTGATTTTGTGAGCAAACTCGATTATAAACACAAAGTAGGTGTGATCAGTGGCACAGGCGACCGGCGTGATGAAGACATCCGTCAGTTAGGTGAAATCAGTGCCCGGCATTTTGATGAAATCATCATTCGCTGCGATAAAAACCTGCGTGGCCGTACAGCCGATGAGATCATTGGATTGTTGAAAGAAGGGATCGATCATGTTAATCCAGCTATTCCGACAAAGATTATTGCCAACGAAAATGAAGCACTGGAATACATTTACGCTCACCCCGTTCCGGGGGCACTTTATACGATTATGTGCGATGTAGTGGCCGGGGCACTCGATAAAATCAGGGAATTGAAAGAACGGGAAGATAATCGTTCAGCAAATTGATAAATTTTTTGGTTGATCTTGTGTAGCACCTTATTTTTGCAGCCCCGAAAGGGAGATTGGCCTATAGTATAATGGTAGTACGACAGATTTTGGTTCTGTTTGTCTTGGTTCGAATCCAGGTAGGCCAACAAAAAACCTCCACAAAGTGGAGGTTTTTTGAATTTATGCAGTTTTCGTTACAATCTTACTTGGCTTCCTGCAATAAAGCAATACAGCGCTGCAGACTTTCTTTCCACTCCGGCACATTTATCGAATAGGTTGATTTGATCTTGTGTTTATTTAGCAAAGAATAATGCGGACGTTTGGCAGGTGTTGGATACTGCGCCGTTTCAATAGGATGCACAATTGCTTTACTGCCTGTTATTTCTTTAATGGCCAGTGCAAATTCGTACCAGCTGATCTTTCCTTCGTTGCTGTAGTGATAGATACCGCTCTCCCACTTGCCGGAAGAAATAATATCAAGAATAGCTTTCGCCAAATCAGCAGCGTAGGTAGGCGAACCGATCTGATCGGCCACTACATTCAACTCGTTCCGTTCGTTCATCAAACGCATCATCGTCTTTACAAAATTGTGACCGAACGATGAATACACCCATGCTGTACGGATGATGATGGCATCTGCATCTTCTTTCATACACAACTGCTCGCCAAAAAGTTTTGATTTGCCATAGATGTTAATGGGGCCTGTGGCATCATCTTCTTTGTAAGGCGTTTCACTTTCACCATCAAACACGTAATCGGTAGAGATATGAATAAACTTAGTATTGTACTTCTTACAGATAGCTGCCAAATGTCCAACAGCTTCGCCATTCACCAGCATAGCCATATCCTGTTCGCTTTCCGCTTTATCAACTGCAGTGTAAGCAGCACAGTTGATACAGTATTGGGGCTTGGTAGCAATGAAGAAATTCTCAACTAAGCCGTAATGATGAAGTTTTAAATCTTCCCGTGAAGCGAATATGAAATTAAATTGAGGATATTGGTCAGCAAGTTGTTGCAACTCTTTTCCAAGTTGACCATTACTGCCTGTAACAAGTATCACCTGCTTTTCCATATATGAAAGTTAAAAGAAACTATCTTCCTGCAAAGCTTCCATTGGCAAATTGAGTTGATCTTTTCCTGAAACAATTTCTTTACCAGCTTCAATTTTCCAATCAATGTTCAATAAAGGATCGTTGTAAAGTAATCCTCCCTCACTTTGCTTATTATAAATATTGTCGCACTTGTAAAGCACTTCTGCTGTTTCACTTAACACAGAAAAACCATGTGCAAAACCACGTGGGACTAACAATGCATTCTTTTTTTCAGCAGTTAATTCAATTGCATATGCCTGTTTAAAAGTTGGCGAATCTTTACGGAGATCAACTACCACATCCAGAATTTTTCCGCTCAAACAACGCACCAGTTTTGCCTGCGCATACTCGCCCTTCTGAAAATGCAATCCACGGATGACACCGTATATAGAACTGGATTGATTATCCTGCACCCAATTGTAAAAGAGTCCCTCCTGTTGAAACGCCTGTTGATTGTATGATTCAAAAAAATAACCCCGTTCATCACCAAATACATTTGGTTCAAATACCACTAAGCCGGGAAACCCTGTCTGTAAAAAAGCCATTACGCTATGTCTGATTTAGGATGTATGATTTCTGATTTAATTACTCACCATTCACTACTCACCACTTACCTCTTGTCGTATTGTGCATCATAGTACTTCTGGTAATCACCGCTTGTTACATGATTGATCCATTCTTCGTTACTAAGATACCAATCTACTGTTTTTTCCAAACCTTCTTCAAACTGAAGCGATGGGCTCCAGCCTAATTCTTTATTGAGTTTGGTAGCATCGATGGCATAACGCAAATCATGACCTGCACGGTCTTTCACATAAGTAATCAACTTCGCACTTTCACCTGCTGCACGCCCAAGTCTTTTATCCATGATGCTGCAAAGCAAATGAACCAGGTCAATATTTTTCCATTCGTTGAAGCCACCT
>CAYMSG010000330.1:0-4765 GCA_964392955.1 uncultured Chitinophagaceae bacterium
TATCTATCTTCGGCAGACTGGATGATTCGTAATCTCGACCACCGTATTGAAGCAGCTGTTGAAATAACCAACAAAAGCATTCAGGAAGAGTTGAAAGAATGTATCAACATCCAGTTAAAAGATAATGTAAAAGCGAGGATACTGGATAACCACCTGCAGAACGTGTACGTAAAACGAAAAGGAAAAACGGTGCGTTCGCAAGTGGAGATATATAACTTCCTCCATCAAAAAATTCAGAAACAACTTGAAACTGGCCGCTATTGATATAGGAAGTAACGCAGCAAGATTACTCATTACCGAAGTAGAGGAAAATGAGAAAGGTGTACCTCAATTCAACAAATTAAACCTGGTACGTGTACCCTTGCGTTTAGGGTTTGATGTATTTGAAACAGGCGATATTCCCAAAGCAAAGATCAACAAGGTAGTTGAAACCATCAAAGCATATAAACACCTGCTGAGTATTTACGAAGTAAAATACCTGAAGGCCTGTGCCACTTCTGCTATGCGGGATGCAAAAAATGCAGAAGACATTATCCGGAAAGTGAAAATGGAAACCGGTATTGAAATACGGGTGATCAGCGGCGATGAAGAAGCTTCTTTTATTTACGAAAATCATATCGCAGAAAATCTCGCAAAAGACTATTCCTATCTGTACATTGATGTAGGTGGTGGCAGTACTGAACTTACGTTTTTCAACGCCGGGAAACTGATGTTCAAAGAGTCGTTCAACATAGGTACAATCCGGTTGTTAAAAAACCAGGTGAATGATAAAATGTGGGATGAAATGAAAGAGTTTATTAAGCTGGGAACAAAAGGCATCAACGGAATTATTGCTATTGGCTCGGGCGGTAATATCAACAAAGTGTTTTCTTTATCGAAAAAGAAAGAAGGCAAACCCCTTTCAATTGAACTGCTGCGTGATTATTACAAAGAGTTCAGCAGTTTTTCATTGGAGGAACGGATGAAACAGTACAAGCTCCGGGAAGACAGGGCCGATGTAATTCTTCCTGCCATTCAGATCTATATTAATGTGATGCGCTGGGCCAATATTGAAGAGATCTATGTACCAAAGATCGGGCTGGCCGATGGATTGGTGCACATGCTGTATGATGAAGTGAAAAGTAAACGAATCAATGCATCGACGTTGGCACTGTAATTTCCAAATTTCCCAATTTCAAAATTCCAAAATCAAAAAATGTCTGTCAATAAAGAAATAAAACGCATTACTACCAACACGCTTCAAAAAATGAAGGCGAACGGTGAAAAGATTTCCATGATCACAGCGTATGATTTTTCGTTTGCCAAACTCTTTGATGCGGCCGGTATTGATGTAATTCTAGTGGGCGACAGTGCCAGTAATGTAATGGCGGGTCATGAAACCACCTTGCCCATTACGCTTGAGCAGATGATCTATCATGCACAATCGGTATTAAGAGGAATTCATCGTTGTTTGGTGGTGGTGGATTTGCCCTTTGGAACCTATCAATCCAATTCAGATATAGCGTTGGCTTCTGCCATCCGCATTATGAAAGAAACAGGAGCACATGCCATTAAGCTGGAAGGTGGTGAAGAAGCCGTTGAATCAATCAAGCGTATTGTTGCAGCAGGGATTCCGGTTATGGGACATTTGGGATTAACCCCGCAATCGATTTATAAATTCGGCACCTACACGGTTCGTGCAAAAGAGGAAGAAGAAGCATCGAAACTCCGTAACGATGCGTTGCTGTTACAGCAAGCAGGTTGCTTTGCTACAGTGCTGGAAAAAATTCCGGCAACATTGGCAAAAGAAGTATCAAACAGTTTGCATATCCCCACCATTGGTATCGGGGCTGGTAATGATTGTGACGGACAGGTGCTGGTAATGCATGATATGCTGGGCATCAATACTGAATTCAAACCACGGTTTTTACGGCAGTATTTAAACCTGCACGAGCAGATTACTTCTGCGGTACAACAGTACATCGGTGATGTCAAGAGCGGTGATTTTCCCAATGAAAAGGAATCGTATTAAACAATAAAAAAGGGAGCAACTGCTCCCTTTTCTGTTATGCTTCGTTCAGCTTATTTCAAATTCGCTAACGCTGTTTTGATTCGCTTGTAGGCTTCTTCAATTTTTTCCAAACTGTTTGCAAACGATAAGCGGATGCAATCCGGTGTGCCAAATGCACGGCCGGTAACTGTAGATACATGTGCTACGTTCAACAGGTACATGCAAAGATCATCTGCATCGTTAATGGTATTGGTTCCATCAGATTTTCCAAAGTAATAACTCACTTGTGGAAACACGTAAAATGCACCATCGGGTTCAGCCACTTTCCAGCCCGGCACTTCGCTGATGAGTTCCATTACACGTTTCTTTCTGCGTTCAAACTCTTTGGTCATGGCTACGGTTGGAGCCTGGTCGCCTACCAACGCATCAATGGCTGCACGCTGTGTAACCGCATTGGTACCGCTGGTGAACTGACCTTGTAATTTTTCGCAAGCCTTTGCTACATCCGCATTGGCAGCGATATAACCCAAACGGTAACCCGTCATGGCATATCCTTTACTCAAACCATTTACAATGATCACCTGGTCTTTAATGGCATCAAACTGTGCGATGCTTTCGTGCTTACCCACAAAGTTGATGTATTCATAGATCTCATCTGAGATAATAAAAATATCAGGATGGTTGGCAAATACATCCGCCAGGCTTTTCAATTCTTCTTTTGTATAAACCGATCCGGAAGGATTACAGGGCGATGAAAACAAAAACACTTTGCTCTTTGCAGTAATGGATGCTTCCAGCTCTGCAGCCGTGATCTTGTATTTGTTTTCCATTTTTGTTGGAAGAATTACCGGAACACCGCCGGCAATTTTTACCAGCTCCGAATACGTAACCCAGAATGGTGCCGGAATAATTACTTCATCGCCTACATCTACTGTAGCCAGAATGATATTCGCCAAACTTTGCTTGGCACCGGTTGACACAACAATGTTTTCCGGTTTATAATCAAGACCATTATCACGTTTTAATTTTACACAAACAGCTTCACGCAGATCAAGATAACCTGGCACCGGTGTGTAATGACTGTAATTATCATCCACCGCCTTTTTTGCTGAATCCTTAATATGTGTTGGAGTATCAAAATCGGGTTCACCTAAACTAAGGTCAATTACATCCACACCCTTTGCTCTTAATTCACGGCCGAGCTTTGCCATTTTCAACGTTTCCGGTTCACTGAACCTGCTTAACAGGGAAGAAAGTTTCATTTGTATGTTCGATTATAAATTGTTTGTGTACCGCAAGTTACCTGATCTGTTCCTATTGGTTGTTAGTTATGACGAATAATTGAAAGTGATAATGAATCGGAGCCGCTGCGTGCAAGGTATCCCTTTAACAGTAATGAATACACAACTCCTTTTTGAAAATTGAATTGATATTGTTTCACCACATTGTTGCTGCTGCGTTGCCGGATTTTGATATACACAACCGAATCTGCATAAAAGTTCTGGAAGTTGGCTGTTTCCTGTAAATGCGATGGACCGGCAGTGCCTGTATATGCTTTCGGGTTCATCAACACCGAATCTTCTGCGGGATTAATGGGACGGTTTGTTAATATATCTACACTGTCAATATCCGGACTCAGGTGTACGAATCTGATTTTTGAGCGTTTACCCAAACCTGTGGTATCAAGGTTGTCGGTAAGAAAAAAATATTTCACCGATGACTGCACAGCCGAATCAGTTACAAAAAACGAAAGCTTGTTTCCTGTATTGGTAAATAGCCAGGTAGCAATATCGTTGCTGCCGCTTCGCAGTTTGTAATTGTTGAAACCACTTTCGATTTCCGTATAACTAAATGAAGGTTGGAGTCCGTTGATGTACGCAAACTCACCAACAGTACGCAGGTTCTGCAATAACTCAATCGTACCCGCATTGGGTGATGCATTGATGAGTAATACTTCGGCTGTAGCGCCGGGTACCTGATCTTTTTTGCAGGATACAACTATGAGCATTACCACGATAACTAAAAACAATTTATTCATCCTCATTTTTCGTAGGTCATTTTAAATTTCGACAGATCGGGCTTATGCTTCCGTTCACGTTTCAATTCGTATTCATAAACCGTTTGTCCTAACTTCTCCAAAAACGGTAACCCGATACTGTCGTAGTCGTATTTATTATCATTCAAAATGCCATCACTGTTGCAGTAAATGGTGGCACTCAGCATAAACTCAATGTTCTTCTCAAAATCAACAATGTAAGCTACGTCGGTTAAGAACCCATACGACCACCCTACTTTGTTAAAAATGCGGATATGCTTTGGTATAGATGATTTCTTTTGCGTGCCAAACAGCAGGAATTTGCAATACGCATCGAAAAAATGTGTGGTGTCATATTCCGGAAACTTTGTTTCGCCGGGCAGCTGACTCATGTATTGATACAAAAATGGATAATCAGCAGCAGAAATATTGAAGCGTTGTTGTTCCGGTACACTTTCAGGAAACAACACACTGCGTAACATGTGGTGAAGATCGGTGAGCTGTACCCGGTTCTTTTCACTAAAGTCCATGGGTTTGTTCACCAGTTCATCATTCTCATTCAAATAGGCTTTTCCTAAAAACGCAGTTCGTTTGAGGTATGGATAAGTGCTTTTGATCAACGGTTGCTGATGTAAAATAGTTCCGGCACTGTCTCTTAAGCTGATGGGATTGGTGGTACGATGCAGTTCTTCCGGCATAGTAACGGCGAGGCGACGGATGATCTGTGCATCGGTATATCC
>CAYMSG010000331.1:0-4739 GCA_964392955.1 uncultured Chitinophagaceae bacterium
CGCTGCCGGAACGAGTGGTTTTATCACCATTGGCAGTGATGATTGGTTTAAAAATGATACGTACAGTGGGCCGGGAGTGGGGGATTTTATTATCGACACAACAGGTGCAGCAACTATTTTGGCGTTGTATAATTCGCAACCCGCAACACGCAACTATCCGTTTTTCCGGAATATGCGTTACCCGCAGTTTCATGTGTTGAACGGCAAGCTGCTGGTCGATGCTATTTTTATCCGTGATCATCATGGGGATGATTCAACCATGTTTGCATCGGGGAGTAACAAAAATGGGATGAATCCCAATCAGTGGTCAACTCCTGTAGCGCAAAGTGTGCCAGACAAAAATGAAATTCTGGACATGTATATGCATGTGCGTCGGGATGGCGATGGTACAGAAACAAACGACTCACTCTGGATGTTTGGTGGTATATCAATCGAAAACACTACCGGTAACCGTTATTTCGATTTTGAGATGTATCAAACCGATATCTATTACGATAAACCCAATCTTAATTTTAAAGGATACGGACCTGATGCCGGACATACTTCCTGGCAATTTGATGCTTCAGGAAATATTGTAAGTGCCGGTGATATCATTTTTTCCGCAGAGTACAGCAGTTCTGATCTGTCTATGCTCGAAGCAAGGATCTGGATACACAAAGATGCGATGCTGGTTACTCCAACTGCTTTTAACTGGACGGGCTCATTTGATGGAGCCGATGCAGGCGCCATTTATGGCTATGCCGGTATTTCTCCTAAAACAGCAGGTGCTTTTTACGGCGGCTTGCAGAGCATCAACAACACATGGGCAGGCCCGTTTAAACTTGTATTAGGTAATCAATCAATAGTAGATAATTATACGGCCCGTCAGTTCATGGAGTTTTCTGTAAACCTCAGTAAGCTGGGGCTTGACCCCTTGGTAAGGGATGGTGATGTGTGTGGCTTGCCGTTCAGAAGAATCTTAGTGAAATCAAGAGCATCCACTTCCTTTACCGCTGCGTTAAAAGATTTTGTGGGGCCTTTCAGTTTTTTCCGTTCACCCAGTGCGGAAGTTGATACCGATTTCCCGATGTTATGTCCGGGTGGTGCAGCCGATGTGTGGGTTACCAATTCAATTCCTACTTCTATTTATACTTGGTCAACCACAGATGGAAGCATTGTCGGATCCAATATTGGTGATCGCATTAATGTAGATCAACCGGGAACCTATATTGTTTCGCAAACGCTTATGGATAGCTGCGGAACAACTTACGCAAGAGATACCATTACACTTACCATGTTGAATTTCTGTGAAGTGCTGACAGGAAAGCCACATAGCTTCAATGCACGTCTGAAAGGCAAAACAGCCTGGATCAACTGGAACAGTGAAGGCGAAGGCGGCATCGCTTATTTTCAAATTGAACGAAGCACCAATGGTGTAGATTATACAAGTGTGGGTAGCCGTATTTCACCACGCAGTAACGGTGCTTATATGGAGCCGGATGATATCAGTACACTTCGCTCAACCGAAGTGTATTACCGGTTAAAGTATGTGGGTACCGGTGGATTGGTGCATTACACCAACGCCGTACGTTTGTACCTGCGGCAAAACAATAACTATGCTTTAATAGTAGCGCCCAACCCGGTACATGATCAATTTAAAATTACATTCACCGCCGACCGGAACCTGACGGCTGAAATACGGATCACCAACAGTACCGGATCAGTAGTATATCAAACATTCCAGCTGGCAACACCCGGTATAAATACATGGACAATAACCGAGGCAGCAAAATGGAGTCCCGGTCAGTATGTAGTACAGTTTAAAACCGGTGATGAAACATTCCAGAATCGAATCATTGTATCACATTAAATCATAGAAACAGCCCTCCGCAAATCGGGGGGCTTTTTTCTGCTACTTTTGCAACGTGGAGTACACGTTAAAAAAATCATTAGGGCAGCATTTTCTGAAAGATGAAACCATTTGTCAACGCATTGTTGATGCTGTACTGCAGGAACATCCTGTACGACTCGTAGAAGTGGGGCCGGGTGCCGGAGCCATTACAAAATATTTCCTCAAACAACCGGGCCTGGATTTCAAAGCAGTGGAACTTGATCTTGAAAAGATCGGTTACCTGGAACAAACCTATCCTTCCATCAAAGGAAAATTAGTACACGAAAGTTTTTTAGATACTGCTATACCGTTCAACGATCGTTTTATGGTGGTGGGAAATTTTCCGTACAATATCTCGTCTCAAATACTGTTTAAAGTGCTCGATTGGAAAGAGCAGATAGATTGTGTGGTAGGTATGTTTCAGAAAGAAGTGGCGCAGCGGATCGCATCCAAACCCGGCAATAAAGCGTATGGTATATTGAGTGTATTGGTGCAGGCGTATTTTGATGTGGAGTATTTGTTTGATGTGGATGAAAACGCATTTAACCCGCCACCAAAAGTAAAAAGCGGAGTCATCAAACTAAAACCCGCCGCTGTAATACCCGATATGAAAAGCGAAGCAAAGTTTAAGCTGCTGGTAAAAACAGCATTTAACCAACGCCGGAAAATGCTGCGTAACGGGGTGCGTGGTATGTTTGATGCAGCATTTTTAAACGATGAAATTTTTAGTAAACGGGCCGAACAATTAACCGTAGAAGATTTTGCAAAACTTACATTCCGGATGCAATAAGCAGTACAATGATTGTACACAACAAGATCTTCTTCAACAATCAACAGCAGAAAAAAAGTGAAAGTAATTATTACAGCCAGTTGTCATGAGTACCTGCAGCAGAAATTGCAGGAAGGGGGATATGAAGTGATGTACAAACCCACGATTACCTATGATGAATTAAAACTGCAGATTCATGAAGCTGCCGGGCTGGTGGTATCAACACGTGTAAAAGTTGATCGTGCGTTGCTGGAACAGGCAACGTCCTTACGCTGGATCGGAAGGTTGGGCAGCGGTTTGGAATTGATTGATGTGCCCTTTGCCGAAAGCAGGGATATAAAAGTGTTCAGCAGTCCCGAAGGAAATTGTGATGCCGTAGGCGAACATGCCCTTGCACTCTTGCTCAACCTCATGAATAAGATCAACAGTAGTTTTAATGAAGTAAAACAACAGATCTGGCTGCGTGATGAAAACCGGGGAGTGGAACTCAATGGAAAAACGGTAGGCATTATTGGCTTTGGACATACAGGCCGGGCCTTTGCAAAAAAACTGCGGGGCTTTGATGTAACCATCCTTGCACACGATAAATACCAGTTTGAATTTGGAGGAGAGCAGGTAAAAGAAGCATCGCTGGAGCAGGTGTTGCGGTACAGCCATGTCATCAGTATGCATTTGCCCCTAACCAATGAAACCTATCACTATGCCGATACTTCATTTTTTGAAGCAGCCGGGCAACGGCCTTTCTTTTTAAATACCTCCCGGGGTAAAGTGCATGGCGCTGCTGCCGTAATTGATGCTCTGCAACGGGGACTCATTGCAGGTGCAGGATTGGATGTGCTGGAAAACGAAAAGCTCAGCACTTACTCAGACGTAGAACGGGAGCAATTCAACTGGCTGGCATCGCAACCCAATGTCATTCTTACCCCTCATATCGCCGGCTACACACACGAAGCTTTTTTTAAAATGAGCAAGGTGCTGGCAGATAAGCTGGGGTTGCAATGATCAGTTACTGACAGTAACCGGCACTTCAATTTTTACCTTATCCCAGCCCACTGCAATTTTTCCCGGCTCAATAAAATACTGCAGCCGTTCCAGTGGTTGTAAAAGAGCAACGGGTTTCACTTTTATGCGGATGATGTCCTCCTTTGCATCGTAATCATCCGTTAAATGCTGTTCGTAGTTTTTATTGAGAATAAAGGTCCATTCGTTGTTTGATGGAATGGTAAAAATGGCATAGGTACCCGCCGGAATGGTTTTGTTGCCAATGCGGAATGTTTTGTCGATTACAAGATTGGTAGCGGAATGTGCACCGGTAACCCATACGTCATCCAGCGGCACCACGCCACCCCAGATGATGCGGCCACGCACACCCGGTGAATAGTAATTGATCCGCACATTGGCCGAGCCGATTTTTCCAACAGCCGCCGAGCGGATGCTTTTTTTGCTGGTATCTTTTTGGGCATTGGGGTTGTAGTTAACGCCGCCCGGCTTTTTCTCCTGGGCTGTAACAGCAAAGTCTGTAAAAATGAATACTATTAATGCAAACAGGTACTTCATGTAAATGCGTTTGCTCAAAAATAGTTGATTCTAAGCTGCATTGCCTGAACGATCACGAACTTCTCTTTGTACAAACTCTCTTTTCGTTTAATTTGTATCTATGAATCAATCAAATGATCCGCTGCATGGCAAAACACTGGAAATGATCGTTACGGCATTGGTCGATCATTTTGGCTGGGACGAACTGGGCCGGTTGATCCGCATCAATTGTTTTACCAGTAACCCAAGTATTCAATCCAGTTTGAAATTTTTACGCAAAACGCCGTGGGCCAGGAAGAAAGTGGAAGAGTTGTATGTATCCATTTTGCAATAACCCGTGTTTGTATTTTATTGACAGTGAAAAACGAAACGGTATACAAGTTTTCAGCAACCGGATTTGTGGTGGGTTTCACCCGGCATAGTTGTTTTTTAACGAAATAAACAAAGGGTTTTGTTTTCAAAAAAAAAGCTACATTTGTTGTTCAACAAAACATGCAACGCTTCAGCCCAAACTGAGGCGTTGTTATTTTTTTTGTATAACGGTAAACACAAGGAGGATTTATG
>CAYMSG010000332.1:0-4717 GCA_964392955.1 uncultured Chitinophagaceae bacterium
AAACCGGTAGTCGGACAGGCTGAAATTATAGGAAACAAATCCGGGTTTCTTCAGTGGTTGCTGGGCCGTTGCCGTAAAAATACTCAACAATGCAAGTGCAGTTAGTAAGCGGTTTGGTTTCATAGAAATTAATTGAGCGCTAAATTAACGCTCCCGTTGGTATTTTCGGTATAAAACCTGTTTTCTTTTTGTGCGAAACTCAGTGGAATTTTTATAGGTTTTATCAGAATGATTGACTAAATTTAAGTAGCTCTTTGATGATACATTATTTACTCACTTTTAAAACTGTTTCCCATGGTTTCAACAGACACAACACAGCTCAACAGGGAATGCAGCTCCTGGAGGGAGCATCTGCGTTCGTACCGTAACGAAATGAGTCAACTGAGAGATCAGCTGCAACTCATGGCCAGCGGTGAAAAAGACAAGGAAGTCCTTACCGAAGTGGAACATTATCACAACCAATTCTACATTCAGCAGATCAACATCCACGATCTCAAACAAGCGATCAAAACGCACGACCGGCGATTACAAATTGAAAAGCTACAACGCAACGGTCAACTATCCGAAGAAGCATTGCAGGAACATGAGCAACTGCACGATCAGTACGAAGTACTGGAACACACATTGCATGAACTGCGAAATGATTTCAGAAATTTCGTAGCGAAAGCATAGGCTTTCTTTTATCTGTCAAAGACAACCTCCCAGCCACCCATTCAAATTCTATCTGTACCAGTGCAGTGAATGCCTGTGCCTACATCTGTATGCCCACAGGCGATTGTTTACATTTTAAAACTTGAATGTTATGGCAGACTTTGATACCTCACACGTAAAAAACATTGTCTTGCTGGGCCATGCCGGCTCCGGTAAGACAACATTAGGGGAATGCATGTTGTATGAAGCAGGCATTATTACCCGCCGCGGCTCAATTGCAGAACGTAATACCGTAGCCGATTATCATGAACTGGAACAGGAAAGGGGGAATTCTGTTTTTTCAAAACTCTTGCACAGCAAGTGGCGTGGATATAAGATCAATATCATTGACACGCCGGGATACGATGATTTTGTGGGCGAAGTGATCAGCGCCTTACGGGTGGCCGATACGGGTGTTATGCTTCTCAACGCATCCCGTGGTGTGGAAGTGGGCACCGATATTATCTGGGATTACACCGAGCAGTTTAAAACACCCATGATCTTTGCTGTAAACAAACTGGATGAAGAAACCGCCGATTTCGACAAAACGGTTGCGGAAGCCAAAGCGCATTTCGGCAGTAACATTACCGTGGTGCAATATCCACGCCAGCAGGGTGTAGGTTTTCACGAGATCGTTGATGTGTTGCGCATGACCATGTATAAATTCAAAGACAGTGGCGGCAAACCCGAGAAGCTACCGATTCCTGATGATGAAAAAGAGAGAGCCGATACATTACACAAAGAATTGATCGAAGCTGTTGCCGGAAATGATGAAACACTCATGGAAAAATATTTCGACAAAGGCGAACTGGATGAAGATGAGATCAAAGCAGGGATGAAAAAAGCAATGATCAATCATGATCTGTTTCCACTTTTCTGTCTATCGGCCGAACGCAACATGGGTAGCGGACGACTGATGGGCTTTATTGATAATGTGTGCCCCAGTGCCAATGAAATGCCTCCGCAAAAAACAAAAGCAGGCGCAACTTTAACCTGCGATGCCAATGGCCCGGCCTGTATTTTCATTTACAAAACGGTAAGCGAACCACATGTTGGTGAACTGAGTTTTTTTAAAGTGTACAGTGGTACAGTTAAAGCCGGTATGGAACTGGTAAACGAAACAACCGGTGTGGCCGAAAAAATTTCACAACTCTACGTAGTGGAAGGAAACAAACGTACCCAGGTGAATGAACTATCAGCTGGCGATATTGGTGCTACCTTGAAACTGCGGAATACACATGTAAACAATACACTGCACGACAAAGGGAAAGATATTGAATTACTGCCCATTGAATTTCCGGCTTCCAATCTTACCATGGCCATCGAAAGCACAAAGAAAGGAGAGGAAGAAAAATTAGCAGCAGCCCTGCACGATCTGCGGCACGAAGATCCAACCTTTAAAGTAGAAGTGTCACCTGAATTAAAGCAAACACTCATCCATTGCCAGGGCGATATGCATTTGGCCGTTGCCAAATGGAAAATTGAACACCAGCATAAACTGGAAGTGAAGTTTACACGTCCACGTATCCCGTATCGTGAAACAATACGCCGCAGTGCCGACAGCATGTATCGTCATAAAAAACAAAGTGGTGGTAACGGACAGTTTGGTGAAGTACATCTTCGTATTGAACCTTGGTATGAAGGAATGCCTGAGCCTGCCGATCTGAATGTGCGTGGAAAAGAAACACATGAATTACCGTGGGGTGGAAAATTAGTGTACTACAATTGTATTGTAGGCGGAGCCATTGATCAGCGCTTTCTGCCATCGATCTTAAAAGGTGTGATGGAAAAAATGGCCGAAGGTCCACTAACGGGGTCGTATGTACGAGATGTGCGGGTGAGTGTGTTTGATGGAAAGATGCACCCGGTTGACAGTAATGATATTTCGTTCAAGATTGCCGGATTGCAGGCATTCCGCCAGGCATTTCAACAGGCCGATCCGCAGATACTGGAGCCAATGTATCATGTAGAAGTGTTGTGCCCGGAAGATTTGACCGGTGCAGTAATTGGTGATCTGCAAACACGCCGTGCCATGGTGGAAGGTATGGATACCGAAGGACATTTTACAAAAGTGATCGCCAAAGTTCCCTTGGCTGAAATGCAGGATTACAGCAGTAACCTGCGTTCGTTTACACAAGGCCGTGCAAAATTCCGCATGCATTTCCTGGAGTACGAACCATTGCCATTTGAAGTACAACGCAAGCTTGCTGATGAATACAGTAAAGTAACGAAGGAAGAAATGATGGCGTAATACATACATTCTGTTTGTAAAAAAAATCCTGCTGATGACTGTTAGCAGGATTTTTTGTTTATTTAACTGCCTGTAACAACAGGATGGTTTACATTTCAATTTTAACTTATCTTCCTTGCATGAATCAAACGAATGCTTCCTCTTCCATCTGGAAAGTGATTGCCGCTTCCTCGATGGGCACTATGATCGAATGGTATGATTTCTACATTTTTGGTATGTTGGCCAAAACAATTTCTGTTCAGTTTTTTCCCGAAGGCAATGATGTGGCAGCCTTACTCAGTACACTTGCCATTTTTGCCGCTGGTTTTATTGTGCGTCCGTTTGGTGCCTTGCTGTTTGGACGGCTTGGCGATTTGATTGGCAGAAAATATACGTTTCTGTTAACACTTGTATTAATGGGTTCGTCTACATTTTTAATTGGATTGGTGCCCGGTTATAAAACCATTGGGGTGCTGGCTCCCATACTGGTGTTGTTACTCCGTTTGGTACAAGGTCTTGCGTTGGGTGGCGAATATGGAGGTGCTGCTACTTACGTGGCCGAACATGCGCCGTCGGACAAACGGGGTTTTTATACAAGCTGGATACAAACCACTGCCACGCTTGGTTTGTTTGTTGCATTGGGTGTAATACTGTTGGTGAAATCAAGCATGAGCGATGCTGCGTTTGATGCAGAGTGGGGCGGATGGCGTTATCCGTTTTGGTTATCGATTTTGTTAGTGGGTGTCTCTATTTACATCCGTATGAAGATGAAAGAATCGCCGTTGTTTGCCAAGCTGAAGCATGAAGGCAAAACATCGGTAAACCCGTTGAAAGAAAGTTTCAGCCACAAGGGGAATTTTAAAATGGTATTGCTGGCCTTGTTTGGTGCAGTAATGGGGCAGGGTGTTATCTGGTACACCGGCCAGTTTTATGCACAGAGTTTCCTGGAAACAAAAGTGATGCTCAACTTTGAACAGAGCCGGACTATTTTACTATGGGCTATTTTATTTGCAACGCCTTTCTTTGTTTTCTTTGGTTGGTTGAGCGATCGGATTGGCCGTAAGTGGATCATGCTGATTGGGATGTTGCTGGGCGTGTTGTTCTATCGTCCCATTTATCAAAGTTTCCTCGATAGTGTTGATCATTCAAAAATTGAGTTTGTTGATCTAAAAGTCACTGCAAAGCCAATCATTGAAGCGGAGCCAATCGGCACAACAAAAGATTTTATTCGCAGTACCACCACTTCTTATATTTCAGCGAATGGCTGGGCTTATACAGAGATCATAAAGGATACAGTGATTCAGCAGGAAGATGGTCTTAAAACTGCTTCGTCTGTAAAATATACTGACAGGCATTTGCCTTCTTCAGTATTCTGGAAATTTGTATGGCTTGTTTTTATCCAGATCTTTTTTGTAACAATGGTATACGGTCCGGTAGCTGCCTTCCTTGTTGAATTATTTCCTACAAAGATCCGTTACACATCGATGTCGTTGCCATATCATATCGGGAACGGTGTGTTTGGTGGGTTGGTACCGTTCATTGGCTTGTTGCTTACCACAAGTTTTCCGTCTGATGCATTGGTGGGGCTTTGGTATCCGATCATTGTAGCCGCTTTGTGTTTTGTAATTGGTGCTTTGTATCTCAACAATAAAATTGATCCCAACGTAAACGATTAATATATGAACAACGTAAAACGATTTGCCGGCATACTGTGGATGATCACGGGTCCTGCTGTTTTTGTATTACTGCTGCTGGCGGCCTGGTATAATATTGACAACACCGGCACAAAAGACATCA
>CAYMSG010000333.1:0-4695 GCA_964392955.1 uncultured Chitinophagaceae bacterium
TATAAAAAACCAATATTGTTTTTTCTGCTGTATGCTGAAATGTTTATGTGTTGCCCGTTTTCTAATTTATAAATTGTCCTGTCATAAAGCCAGTCATAACCCGCTTTTTTTAGTTCGTCAAGCATAATTGGAACTACATCGTCAAGTCGCAGCCAGTTGGTTGTTAGGCTGTTTCTTTTTACATTTTCTGGCGACAAATAATTATAATAATTACTTGTGTCAATCTTTGAGTTTGTCTGAGCTTTAGTAATGTGCCCACACAGAAGTACAAAAATGAAAAGTATGTTTTTTATCATGATTTGATAATAATTGAGGTATGTTTAAAGTGACGCACAACGTTAAAGCATTGGCGATGTGGCGGTATTCTGTGTTACGTCTGCGGGTGCCGCTGCTGATTAAAGATACAAAAGCTCATTGTTTATTCTGTTGCCCGGCGTTATTCGTCTTCCGAAACCGAAGCTGAGTAGCGAACAAAAAGCTGAGAATATATTCGTCGCCCCGCCATATTGCCAATGCAATGTTAGCGGCATGTGCTTCATTGTCCTAAGAGGAATAAGTTATCTTACACAACAGTTCTTTTGCTTTGGGTATTGAAAGTACCGTTTAGGAGTGCGAGCAATATCATTTTACAGAAACGAAAAGTCGAAGTCAAACAGCAGAAAAATTATCTAAGTTTCATCATAACAGACAATTCAAAACCCTGCCCCGGCGAAGACCGGATTGTAACTTCACCGCTAAAAAGCGAAGCCCTTGTTTTGATATTCATAAGACCGATACCTGTTGTTTTTTTCGACATGTCGAAACCAATGCCGTTATCCTGTATCGTTAACAGCAGTTTTTTCTTATCCTGCATAATCTTCAATGAAACAAAGGACGCTTTTGCGTATTTAAGGATATTAGTAAACTGCTCCTGGATAATACGATAGACCGTTAACCTGAGTTTTTCCGGTAGCTTTTCTTCATCAAGTCCGTCAGCTTCGAAATTTATTTTTATTCCGCTGGTACTTGTTGTGTTAAATAGCAGGTTTTCAATGGCCTCCTTCAGGGTTGTTTTCTCGAGGAACGGAGTGATCATGGAGTGCGATAAATTTCTGATTTCATCAATGGCAGATGAAACCAATTGGTCTGTTTGCTGCCGGTTTACATCTTCTGCTTCAGTAATGTCCTCTTTTTTGAGCATTGCAAGAAACAGGCGGGCAGTTGCCAATATCTGTTGAATATTATCGTGTAGTTCTCGGCCAATTTCCTGCCGTTCGTTTTCTTCTGCAGTAATAACAGCATCGGTTATTTCCTGCTGCTTTGCCATTCGTTCTCGTTCGAGCTGAATTTCCAACAGTTTTCTTTCAGTGATATCTGTACAGGCAACCACATGACCAAATATCCCTTTCTCATCATTGGGAATGGGAAAAAGTCGTATGTTATACCAGAAGAACGATTTGTTTTCAAGATCATACCTCGTTTCAAATGTTATTTGTTCTCCTTTTACAGCTCGTTGCACCCTGTCTGCAAGAAGCACTTTCCTGTCGGCTGGAAGAAAATCCAGAATATTGTCTCCTGTTTTCAGATGCCAGGAAAATACCTTTCTCACATACTCAGATGCCCGTTGGTTAAAGAGAAGAATTGACAAGTCAGGTTCAAGTAATAAGTAAGCGGTATCAGTTGCGTCAAATACGGTGCGGAGCCTGGCTTCAGTTCTTAGCAGCGTATCCTGGGTTCTTTTGTGCTGTTCAATTTCCTGTATCAATTTTGCATTGATAACGGTCAGTTCTTTCGTACGTTCTGCCACCTTCTCTTCCAGTTCTTTTTTATCCCTTTCCAGTTGTGATTTTGTTTTTTTAATTGCTGGCACTTCCACAATTTCCCAATCGCCTTTTCTTCTTGCCACGGCTATCTCATGTACCTGCGACACGTCAAATACTGCATGCGCATCACATTTGGCAAGCGGATAGGTGCAAAGAACAATCATGCGCTTATTTGTAAGGTTGGTGTTCAGGTTTCGCTCATAGTCTATGAAATCTTTCCAAACGTCCCGGTCCAGCCAGGCTTCGTTACCGTTTACACGCATCCCATCAAATCCTTTGTCCAATGATTTTTTTAGTTTCTGATACCAGCCATTAATAACAAGGTCGGGTACAAATGTTTTATCATTCAAATACCAATCCGCATGGGAAAGTATTGCGATTTGCTCCTTCTTTTCATATTCACTAAAATCCTGGATCTCTTTTCGCAATGCTTCATAAGCATCTTCCACAGTCACAGGATCGCATGTTATCCAGAGACAAAATTCATTATTTATCAACCCGGCCTTAAAATAAGGAACAAGTATTTGTAGCAGGTCTTCTTTCGATTCAAAAAAATTGCAGAAATGAGAACCCCAGGATAATTCTCCAAGAATATCTATTCCTGAATCTCTAAGTTCAACTTGAACGGCATGATCGGTTGAATCGCTGGACATACGAGTGTATTTACCTTAAATATACACTTTTGCACCTTCTGAGTGGGTTTTAGTTTGCTTAGCATATTACAGTCTGCTCGTCCGAATGATGACTATTTGCCCTACGACTGTTTAGCATTGCCGCTAACTCATAAATATACGTACCTTCTTGTTTAAAAACGAACTGAAAACCAAATGAAAACTCAACAAGTGATAAAATGCAGCTACTACAATCCTGTATATCAAATTGCGTTCAGCAACTGGCGGGAGTTGTACCTGTTAACAGAAAAGGAGGGGTTTGAATTACTGGCGGTTGAAGTATACCAGGGCCAGGTAGCCTATCGCAGCAAAGGCTCGTCGAAACGAATTACATGGAAAAACATTAAAAAAGGGTTGTTGAAAAAAGAGATATTGCTGTATTTGCCGTTTTGATGGAGCGGTATTTGCCTGTTACTGTTCGTTCTTGCGGCGCTCTTTCCACCAGGTTCCCAAATTATCAGCACCCATTACACCAAACGCAAGAAAGCCGAGATAAATGAAAATTTTTCGGGTATCAGTCATTATTTCTGTTGGATCGAACAGTTCGTGAACTTTAATTCCGATCCATACAAAACACAGGAGCCCGAATACAAGCCGGTATAATTGTGTTTTATTCATGCCTCTTTTTTGTTTGCAACAATTAATTACTTGAAAAACCTGCTTCTTCTGCCACGGTTATATCGCTGTAATCTTTCACCACATTGTACAGGGTATCACGTTCCACCGGTTTGCGGTTCACTTGTTTAATCAATGCAACCAGTTGTTCCGTTGTCATGGTAGGGGTTTGTTCTTCACTGCCGGCCATGCTGTAAATTTTGGTGGTATCATCAATGGTGCCATCAATATCGTTTACACCAAAGCTCAAGGTCATTTGTGCATTGTGGCGGCCAAGCATGGGCCAGTAGGCTTTGATATGCGGGAAGTTGTCTAAGAACAAACGGGCAATGGCATACATCTTCATATCTTCCACCACGGTACTTTCAGCCACATTGCTCATGTCGTTGTCCTGGTTGCGGAATTTTAACGGAATAAAGGTTTGGAATCCCTTTGTTTCATCCTGCAAAGTTCGTAAGCGGCTCATATGGTCTACACGGTGCCAGTATTGTTCAATATGTCCGTACAGCATCGTTGCATTGCTGTGGAGTCCGAGTTTGTGTGCAGTAGCATGAATGTTCAACCATCCATCACCATCTACCTTATCGGCACAGATTTTTTCACGGATCTCCGGATGAAAAATTTCTGCACCACCACCGGGAATTGAATCAAGTCCATGACTGATCAATGTTTTCAATCCTTCTTCCACACTCACTTTTGCTTTGCGGAACATGTAATCATATTCAACAGCCGTAAAGGCTTTGATGTGCAGATCAGGACGATGTGTTTTAATTGCCTTCAGTAAATCTGCAAAGAACTGCAGATCCATTTTCGGATGCACACCACCTACAATGTGTACTTCGGTAACAGGTACCCCATCATACTTTTTTACCATGTGCAACATCTGGTCGATGCTCAGTTCCCAACCTTCATCACGCTTTGCATACAGCTTGGAGTAGGAACAGAAATTACAACTGAACACACATACATTGGTGGGTTCAATATGAAAGTTGCGGTTAAAGTAGGTGGTATCACCATGCATGCGTTCCCGTACAAAATTGGCAAGGGCACCTAAAAAGGGGAGACTTGCTTTTTCAAACAGCAACACGGCATCTTCTTCGCTGATGCGTTGCCGGTTGTAAATTTTATCGGCGATCTGTTGCAATTCTGTACTGATGCGGTTGCCTTTAAGTATGGCTTCAATTCCTGTTTGCATAATTGTATTGTGTTTGGAAGAACGAAGTTTGATTCTCTTATCGTTTCAATCGTTGTTGGTCAAGCGACCAACAAAGGCCTGCCAATCATGAATCAACCCATTCTTCGCATGCAAAGTTACAGGTGGAATGCTTTCAAAAGCTGCTCATTTCCTGCTACCGGGCAGTTGATCAATTGATTTTCATCACTCGGAAAACATCAGTAGCCCGTGAGCGATACACAATTTGTACCGTGTACATGCCGCTGCTCATTGCCCCGAGATCAATTTCCTGGTAACCTGGAGTAGGGAAAGTGCCGCCACGCTGATACGCAATTCGTTTTTGCCATACCAGTTGCCCGGTTTGATTGTACACATTGATGTATTCAATATTTGCAGGCGGATCGAAATACTGCAATGCAAATTTTCGACTGAA
>CAYMSG010000334.1:0-4693 GCA_964392955.1 uncultured Chitinophagaceae bacterium
CTCAATGTAACGTGCACCGGGCTGGTAAGTAATCCCCACACTTACAATAGCAGCCTGGTGTGCCAGAAAATTCTGCGATTGTATTTCAGTTGGATAGTTTGGTTTGAAGTCCCTGTTTCGTTTACTCCAGTTGAAGTCGGTTGTATTTTCAAACGGTGTACGATCCTGGTAATGCAGGTTTGCAGTTACTGTAACGCCACCTCCCAGCCCTTTACTGAAATTCATACGTACAAAATTGGCCCCGTACAATTTGATGAAATTGTTTTTATAGAACAAGGTTGCAACTGTATTCGATAATGGCTCAATCGGATTTTCATTGTTCAACTGATACACACGTTTGCCTCCGCTGATAATTACCGATGAGAAAAATTTTTTGCCAAAGTTGTAACGAACCGTCCCCCATGCATTGAACCGTTGATTGCTGAAGCCGTAACGTACATGCGGAATGATGGTCAGGTTTTTCCGTTCTGTAAATTCTTTCCGGATGCTGATGGGCACATCGAGCACCAATCCTTCCACTGTATTGAAATTGGCTGCAAACAACAAGCCGGGTAAGTTCAGACTTTGTTGTTTCGATTGCCTGTTGAATGTTTTGCCGGTAAACAGAAGCTGACTGAACTTGATTCTGTTATTGACCTCATCAATCGAATCAAGATAAGCAGGGTTCTTCCGCAACTGTTCAAGACTGTCTTTTTTAAGATAATCAACCTGTTCTTCTTTTGTTAATGCAAGCGGACGAATACTATCCCAATAATCAACTGATTTCTGATTGCTCCCCTTTTCATATTTCAGAACGGTTTTATCAAAATACTTTTTATCAAATGCGGGCTCCGTACTGAAATTCCGATACACATTCGCAAAGCTGCCGTATGCATCGAACCCGAAAAATTTTACAGCCGGATACAGGAGCTGGCTTTGCATGACCCAGAAATTTGTGCCAAGCTGACGATACAATTGTTCAACCCGTAAGGTATCTGCAAAGTTCATCTGGCTCTGTTTGGTAAGCGTCAGTTCCAGGCTGTGAATACGCCATTCATCTTCCACAATATTGATGTAACCGGTAAAACAAGGTTCGTAGGCACGTTTGGGTGTTACTTTAATTTTGTTCACCAGCTTTCCCTCTTCACTGAATGCCCCTTCGTATTTGTATTTGTAGAAATACAAAGCGTTTTCAGCAATGGGCGAAACAAATCCACGTGGGTTGAGTGAGTTACTGATCTGCACATTGTTTTCATAAAACGAAAAATAACGGGCTCCTGCAAAACCAAAACCATCACTTTGTCCGCTAACCCTTGTACTCAGCACTTCGATTTTCAGTTTGTTGGGCTTGTCAACCGAAAGCTTTGATAAAGTTTCAGAGAGATAGATCATTTTCCGCTTACTCGTATCGCCATCTTCAAAATCAACCGTTTCGCCCATGAAGGTTTTTGGAAAATCACGCAGGCTCATGGTTCCTTTGCTGTACACTTCGCAGGTATAACTGTCGTTTTCGTTTACATATTCCTTTCGTTTCTTTATTGCATTGCGAATAATGGCATACGCAGGATCTTCACCGCCAGCTTTTACTACTACTTCACCAAGTGTTACAGTTTGTTCATTCAATTCAAAATTCAACTGCTGATCTTCGTTTGAAACAGTGATCGTTTTTTCCTGCCGTTCGTAACCAACATGCCGGCAAACAATGGTATATGTTCCGGCCGGAAGCTGTAAAAAATAAACCGCTTCACTATTTGCCGAAGTTGTAATGTTTGATCCTTTTACTGTGATGGATGAATAAGGAAGAAGTTCACCGGATGGAGTTGTAACGGTACCGGAAATTTTTCCGGCCATTGCGAAAACAGCAATACAGCAGGTAAACAGCAGTAGAAGAAAGGTGCGCATGATAGGCGAAAATACTGGAGCGGCTGTTAGCAAAAAACTAATTCTTGGATTGAGGTTTTCGGCGCAGAGAACGGGAGAAAAAGAGTTAACCGCAGAGGTTTTCAATAACTCTGCGGTTTTCTTTGTGTTCTTCTGTTCTCTGCGCCAAAAAAGATTATGCAACAACTTTCTTATTCAGTCTTAAATATGCTCCACTCAGTGCTGCAAAACCACCCACCAAGGCTGCTACCAAACCGGTAACACCCACGATCAACGCATGCGATCTCGATTTGAACAGCAACTCTGCGATCTTCATGGAAAGGATGTGTTGATTTTCAAAATCGATATAAAGCGCCAACACAACCCACAACACAAACAGCGATAAAAAGCCTGCGAGGAACGCTTTCATTGGTTTTTGCGGAATGGTAACTGCAACCACAAATGCGGCGAGGGCAATACTCCACCAGGGCAAATAAAAACCGGCAGCATAACTTAACAAGGCAGTAAGAATAAAGGCAACTGTAAATTTCATAATTTTTTCGTTTGTTGTGAATCCGTCAGACGAAGGCGTCAGACGGGAGTTATGCTTTCTATGCTTTTGTTGGTCGCCTGACCAACAAAAACAATTAAGCTTTTTTAAATGTCATTATCCATTTTACTTTTTCACTTTTCTCCTCTCCTTTCTTCATCACCCATGCTTTGTAATAATTACCGGCAGCCCATGTATCAATAAAATTATCGTAATACTTGCTGCCGGGGTTTCCGCTTTGTCCGCCGGGGTACACTACATACGCTTCTGTTTCGGTGGTAAGATGAACCACCATTCGCCAGCTTGGTCCATGACTATGTTGTGTAGCATTGATGATATGTCGTCCCCCGCCAATTTGCAATCCCGTTCTGGCAAACGGAAGCACCGCATCTTTGAGCATGTGATAGACAGTTGTGTTTTTATGCGCTGCCCATGTCAATGTATTTTCTTTTTCCAGTTTCAACAGATCAGGCGTAGCTGCTTTCAACGAAGCGGCAAACAGTTCGAAAACAGTTTCGGTATTGGGTGTGCGTATATCATCTATAAAACGGAAGAGCGAATCTTTGGTTAACGCATCTGCCAACGTAAATTCAGAAGGCCAGTTATATACAACCGAATCCTGTTGCGTTAATTCATCGTACCACACTCTTCTCTCTAAACTGTCGTACCATACCTGGAACACAGTGGCAGCTTTTGAATCCACACTGTTCTGCAGGTCCCATGTTTTGATCATGTCGAAGAATCGTTTTTCATCAGCACCCAGGTCAGCTTCGTTGGTATATTTCAGCATCAGCTTGGTTACCACTTCCGCCAGCGGATTGTAATTCACTGCCTGTAACCGTTTCATATCATCGGGTGTAATATTATTCATAGCTGCTAACCTGCGGTTGATTTCCAAACCACGGTACACATCATAACCACCGGGTATGAAATAGGGATACGTGCCGTCAACCGGACGTTGATTGGCACTGCTCACAAACCCACGCTCCGGATTTACCTGATGCGGATTTTCAGCTACAGGAATAATACCCTGCCACATATAGCTGCTGTCCTGCCCCGGCATTACATATAAGCCTTGCCGGTTCCATCGCAACGGAAAATGTCCCTGTTGCCAAATGGCAATATCGCCCCGCTTGCTGGCAAAGATCATGTTCTGCGCAGGTACGGTGAAGTATTGCAGCGCCTGGTAATAATCTTCGTAATTGTTGGCACGGTCGAGATAATGCCACATCAACAATTCATTGCTGGGATCGTGTGCGATCCAGCGTGTTGCAATGGCTTTGTTATTGGTGAGCGGTGTTGAAAAATCTTCATCGTAGGTAACAGGTCCAAACACCGTGTATGAAACTGTATCAAACACCGTTGCTTTTCCTTTCACTTTAATTTCTTCCACACGCTGCGGAGCCTCCCTCCATTCGTTGTTGAACCAGTATTGCTTTTTCGTTTCGTCTTTGAATTTGATCTCATAAAAATCACGCACATCTCTTCCTGCATTGGTGAAGCCAAATGCAATACTGTCGTTGAAACCAATAACCACACCCGGTATGCCGGGAAACGAAACACCATACGCATTCATGGTATTGGTGGTGAGTTGCATTTCAAACCAAATAGCAGGTAAACTTAATTCCAGGTGCGGATCGTTATTGAGAATCGGCGCACCACTTTTTGTTTTGGCACCACTCACCGCCCAGTTATTACTGCCATTATCCTTTGATGGCTGTTCGATCATGGCCACTTTCAATGCTGAATCTTTTTGTTGCAGGTACAACGAATCAACACTGGCCGGTGCAATAGCTGTCGCAGATGGCGGAGCAAAAGCTGTTCCTTTGGGAACAATGGGGTCCAACGAATCCTGTAACTGCGGATACAATATCTCAATTTCATCATCGGAAAAAACTTTCTTTAATGCCGTTAACGGAAGATCATCTACCGAAAACGCAAGTGTCTTCGTCATTTGTTTGATGAAGAGTGCTGTTTTTAAATTGTTCCACTTTTCCGGTTGGTAGCCGAGCAGTTTGTATTCGATGGGCAATGCACTCAGGCTGAGGCTTTCGATATAAGCATTCACTCCTTTTGTATAATTCTCCACCGACAGCCGGGTAAATTCATTTGCTTCCATCTCTTTCAACATATTTTCCGCTGCAAATACCATCCCGATACGGCGTTGCTCTTTGTCGAAGTTGATGGCACGTTCACCGATTATTTCACTGATACGTCCTGCCGCAGCATGTGTAGAAAATTCCATTTGCCACAAACGGAATTTCGCATGGAGATAGCCTTGAATAAAATACGCATCTGCATCAT
>CAYMSG010000335.1:0-4671 GCA_964392955.1 uncultured Chitinophagaceae bacterium
TTCTTCAGCAATCAATTTTAGCAGGCGCCGCTGCTGTAACCGGCACTACGGTAATGGCAGGTTCATCCGCTCAACAAGGTTCAGGTTTTGCAGAAAAACCGTTTCAGCTCGATTATGCGTTTCATGCAGGTATGTTCAAAAATCATGGTGGCGATAATTTTCTTGATCAGATCCGTTGGGCATACGATCAGGGCTTCCGCAGTATTGAAGATAATGGCATGATGAGCCGTAGTGTTGATGAGCAGAAGAAGATTGGTGATCTGCTGGCGAAGCTGGGTATGCGCATGGGTGTGTTTGTCATTACTTCCGATAACTGGCATTGGATTACATCGCTAACCAGCGGTAAGCAGGAGTGGATTGAGAAAATGGAGAAAGACTGCAGAACAGCTGTTGAAGTAGCCAAACGTTGCAACGCCAAATGGTTAACGGTTGTGCCGGGGAATTATGATCGTCGTTTATCGCATGAAATGCAAACAGCGAATGTCATTTCTGCTTTGCGTAAAGGTGCTGCCATTCTTGAACCGCATGGTTTGGTAATGGTGCTGGAAGCATTGAGCGATAATAACGATTTGTTTTTACGTGGCACCGATCAAACCTATATGATCTGTAAAGCAGTGAACAGTCCGTCGTGCAAGTTTTTGTTTGATATGTACCACATGCAACGGAACGAAGGCAACATCATTGCTTCTATTGATCGGGTGTGGGAAGAAACCGGTTATTTCCAGATTGGTGATAACCCCGGCCGTAAAGAACCCGGCACCGGTGAAATGAATTACAGAAACATCTTCAAACATATTCACAAGAAAGGTTTCAAAGGAATTATGGGAATGGAACATGGGAATGCTGCGCCGGGTAAAGAAGGAGAACTGGCGTTGATCAAAGCGTATCGGGAAGCAGACAGTTTTTGATGGCTGATGTTAGGATTTATGATGTCTGATTTGTTGTCGATTTTTAAATCCTACATCATAAATCATCCATCCGACATTATTAGTGGCATTTGAAGTAATCGAACGGCTCTTTGCATTCATCGCATTGGTAGAGTGCTTTGCAGGCAGTAGAACCAAACTCGCTGATGCGGTGAGTGTGATAGGAATTGCAGTGCGGACATTGTACCGCTTCATTTGCTGCAAACAGTTTGTCGTTACACACTTGTTGTTTTGGATTTGGAGGAGCGATGCCGTATTGTTTCAGTTTTTCTTTTCCAGCTTCCGTCATCCAATCAGTGGTCCATGCAGGCGATAGAACTGAAGTAACTTTTACAGTTTTATATCCCTGCTCGGCTAATGCAAGACGAATATTCATTGCAATCATATCCATTGCCGGGCAACCTGAGTAAGTAGGAGTGATGATCACTTCCACCTCGCTTCCATTTATTTGTACTTCACGAACAATGCCTAAATCAAGTACCGTTAACACAGGAACCTCAGGATCAACTACTGTACTCAGTATCGACCAGATTTTTTGTTCTGCCCTTGATGCGTTGATATGTAGTTGTTCATTATTCATATTGTTGAATAGCTCCTCCCTTTAGGGAGGCGGGGGAGGGTTTTACCACTTTGCTCCCGGATAAGTACGTTGCAGGTATTGTAATTCGGTTAAGATATAACCCAGCTGTTCGGTATGAACACCTTTCTTGCCACCCGACTGCATAAATACATTTTGCGGTACTGGCAATTTTGCTTCATCAAACACAGCGGTTACTTTTTCTGTCCATGTTTGTTTGATGGAAGTAAGATCAATACCCATGGCTGTTTCATAATCTGCAGCTTCAAACAGTTCGCCGCAGTAACGCCACAGCTCATCAATGGCATGCAACATGCGGTTATGACTTTCATCTGTACCGTCACCCAAACGAATCACCCATTCACTGCTCCAACGAAGATGATAAGTAGTTTCTTTAATAGCTTTTGTTGCAATGGCTTCTAACTGTTCATCACTGCTTTGCTGCAGTTGCTGAAACAACAGCAATTGATATTGGCTGAAAAAATATTGCCGTAAAATGGTTTGTCCCCAATCTTCGTTCTGCTGCTCAACCAAGAGTAAATTTTTGAACTCCCGTTCAGTACGCAAGTAAGCTAATGAATCTTCTGTTGACCCATCGTTCTTTAAAGCAGCAGCGTATTGGTAAAAATTTCTTGCCTGTCCAAGTAAGTCTAACGAAATATTAGTGATAGCAATATCCTGTTCCAGAATTGGCCCATGGCCACACCATTCGCTGTTCCGTTGCGAAAGGATCAGTGTGGTATCTGCAAGATGAAGTGTATAGTCGATTAAAGAATTATTCATTGAAAAATTATCAATTAAGCTCACATATGCTTCACCTCGTCAGGCAAATCATAAAAAGTAGGATGACGATAGACCTTGTCATTGGCAGGATCGTATAAACTTTCTGCTTCATCCGGATTACTCGCATGAATGTATTTACTCTCCACCACCCAGATGCTTACACCTTCCATGCGGCGTGTATACACATCACGTGCATTTTCAATGGCCATTTGTGCATCAGCCGCTTTTAAACTACCCACATGTTTATGATCGAGCCCTTGCTTGCTGCGGATAAACACTTCCCATAAAGGCCAGCCTCCTCCGCCCCCTGAAGGGGGGACTTGCGAACCCTCCGATGAAAGATTTCCACCTGAATTTGTATCAGGAATATCGCCGTAGTAAAAACATCTTATTTGAAAATTCATTTGTCAGAGTATTTGAAATTTGTCAAGCTGCTGCTAAAGCCCCTTTAGGGGTTTGAGGTTTTCTTTTTTCTGCATGTGCTGCTGCAGCTTCACGCACCCATCTTCCTTCTTCGTGTGCTTTGCGGCGTGCATCCAAACGTTGTTTATTACAAGGACCATTTCCCTTCACCACATTCCAGAATTCGTTCCAGTCAATTTCACCGAAATCGTAATGACCACGTGCTTCATTCCATTTTAAATGCGGATCGGGTAAGGTCATACCTAATAATTTCACCTGCTCTACACACATATCTACAAACTGCTGGCGCAGCTCGTCGTTTGTTTTTCGTTTGATCTTCCATTTCATGCTTTGATCGCTGTTGGTACTTTCACTATCCTTTGGTCCAAACATCATGAGGCTGGGCCACCACCAACGGTTAATTGCATCCTGGCACATCACTTTTTGTTCAGGCGTTCCTTTCGATAACACGAGCAACGATTCAAATCCCTGGCGCTGATGAAAACTTTCTTCTTTGCAAATACGCACCATCGCTCTGGCGTATGGTCCATAACTGGTACGGCACAACATTACCTGGTTGAGAATGGCAGCACCATCTACCAACCAGCCAATGGCGCCCATATCGGCCCATGTTAAGGTGGGATAATTGAAAATAGAAGAGTATTTGGCTTTGCCGCTGTGCAAGTCGTCGATCATTTGCTCCCGGCTCATGCCCAATGTTTCAGCGGCACAATAGAGATACAACCCATGACCGGCTTCGTCCTGCACTTTGGCCATCAAAATGGCTTTGCGTTTGAGTGAAGGGGCACGGCTGATCCAGTTACCTTCGGGCAACATCCCCACAATTTCGCTGTGTGCATGCTGACTGATCTGACGAATATTGGTTTTCCGATACGCTTCCGGCATCCAATCCTTCGGCTCGATCTTTACCTCTTCATCAATCTTTTGTTGAAACAATTGTTCTAAATCATGTACTGACATGGCATCACTGAGTTAAGTCACAAATTTAACAAGAACTAACGTGTGTTTGTGAATTTTGTTTACAGTTTGTCCGTACTGATTGTTCTCATGCAAAATGTGAGTGCTTACTTCACATCAAAATCAACTGTTACCTTTTCGGTAACGGGGTGGGCCTGGCAGGTAAGGATAAAACCCTGTTCAATTTCTTCCTGTTCCAGTCCCCAATGTACATCCATTTTTACTTCACCTTCCAGCAGCTTGGCTTTACAGGTACAACATACACCGCCTTTGCAGGCATAAGGTACATCGGCACCTTGCTGCATGGCCGCATCCAATATGGTTGTATCGCTGTTGAGTGGGATAGAAAAATCAATACTTCTTCCATCCAACTTAACCGTGATATTGCTTTGCGGGCCCTCTTTGCTTGTGCCTTGTGCCTTGTGCCTTGCAGCTTTGTGCTGTCCCGGTGTGGTAAATAACTCCAAATGAATTTTCTTTTCAGCTATTCCTTTCTCTTCCAGAAATGCTTTTACGGAAAAGATCATGTCTTCCGGTCCGCAAATAAAAAACTCGTCGGTAGATTTTAAATCCAGCAACTTATTGAAGAGTTCGTTGCACTTGTCTTTGGAAATGCGGCCGAAATTCAGATCAGCATCTGTTTTTTCCCTGCTTAAAATATGGATGAGATTGAACCGGTTGATGTATTTATTTTTCAAACCTTCCAGTTCTTCAAAAAAGATGATGGACGAGCGGTTTTTATTTCCATATACCAATGTAAATGTACTGTCAGGTTCAATCGCCAGAGTGGTTTTGATAATAGAAAGAAGAGGGGTGATGCCGCTCCCTGCCGCAAAAGCTACATAGTTTTTTTTGTTGGCTGCATCAAGTGTTGTGTAAAAGCGACCGATGGGCGTCATTACTTCCAGTACATCATTCATCTTCAGTTGCTCATTGGCAAAGCTGGAAAACAAGCCGCCTTCTACTTTTTTGATAGCTACTTTCAGTTGATGTTCCAACGGACTG
>CAYMSG010000336.1:0-4661 GCA_964392955.1 uncultured Chitinophagaceae bacterium
ATGAGCATTTCAAAATCGGATATTGAGCAGGCACACGAACGCATCAAACCGTTCATTCATCAAACACCGGTACTCACGTGCAACACCATTAACCAACTGGCTGATGCCGAATTATTTTTTAAATGCGAGAACTTTCAGAAGATCGGTGCCTTTAAAATTCGTGGCGGGATGAATGCAGTACTGTCGCTGCCAAAAGAACAAATTGCGAATGGAATTGCCACACACTCCTCCGGTAATCATGCACAAGCCATTGCATTTGCTGCAAAGCAAACAGGTACCAAGGCTTACATTGTAATGCCCAACACTTCACCTGCTGTAAAAGTAAATGCAGTGAAAGGTTACGGTGCGGAGATCACTTTTTGTGAACCCAATCAACAGGCACGGGAAACAGCCTTGCAGGAAATTGTTGAACGCACTGGTGCAGCTTTTGTACATCCATACAATGATGAACGGGTCATTACAGGACAGGCCACATGCGCCAAAGAATTGCTGGAAGAAATTTCCTCACTGGATCACATCATTGCACCCGTTGGTGGCGGAGGTTTGTTGAGTGGCACCTCGTTGAGTGCACATTATTTTTCGCCCACCACAAAAGTATATGCAGGTGAACCTGAAGGCGCAGCCGATGCAGTGCTTTCGTTCCGCAGTGGAAAAATTGAATCAGCTCCTTACATCAATACCATTGCAGATGGATTACTGACAAAACTGGGCGATCAAACATTCCCCATCATTCAGCAACATGTAACTGATATATTCACCGTAAGTGATGAAGAAATTATTGCCGCCTTGCGACTGGTTTATGAACGCATGAAAATAATTGTTGAACCAAGTTGTGTTGTGCCATTGGCAGCGTTGCTGAAAAACAAGGAATTGTTTGCAGGCAAACGTGTGGGCATTATTCTTTCGGGAGGAAATGTTGATTTGCAAAAATTTGGTGAATGGTTTCATTGATCGCTGTTCACCTGAAGGGTGACTGCAGATCTTCGTCTACTCCACCTGCAACTGCCGCTTGTATAACTGCACGGCATTTTCATAACCCAGGTATAACGCATCGCAGATCAATGCATGACCAATACTTACTTCATCGATCCAGGGTATGGTTTGTATTAAGTAATGCAGGTTCTGCAAATCGAGATCATGACCGGCGTTGATCCCTAAACCAAAACTTCTGGCACGGGTAGCTGCCACCAGGTATTGCTGAATGGCTTCACGTGGATCAGCGGCATATCGTTTGGCATAAGCTTCTGTGTACAATTCGATCCGGTCGGTGCCAGTTTCCTTAGCACCTTCAATCATCCGTATTTCCGGATCACAAAAAATAGAAGTACGGATGCCGGCGTTTTTAAACACAGCGATCATTTCGATCAAATACTTTTTGTTCTGAATGGTATCCCAGCCATGATCACTGGTGAGTTGTCCCAACGTATCGGGCACCAATGTTACCTGGTCAGGCTTTACTTCCAGTACCAGGTCCACAAATGATTGCTCACGGCAATTGCCTTCAATATTAAATTCAGTGGTAATGATTTGTTTGATCTGCCGCACATCATCATAGCGGATATGGCGTTCATCGGGACGTGGGTGCACCGTTACACCATCGGCACCAAATTTCTGTGCATCAATCGCAGCCTGTAACACATTCGGACGGTTCCCGCCACGACTGTTCCGCAGCGTGGCAAATTTGTTGATGTTAACGGAGAGCTTGGTCATAGTGTAAAGGTAGAGAAATACTGTTATGAGTTAAAAGTTATGAGTATTGGCACTCTGAGAATTCAGTGTTCTTGAAATTTATTTACACTAAAATAAAACAGGTAGTGAAATAAAACACATAACGACAAAAGTTATAAGAACCTGTAACCCGTAACTGTCTACTAAATAAATCCCCTGCAATTCTTTGCTCCGCATTTGCAAGGCAGCTTTCCATCATGATGTGTTTCACCATAATCGCAGGTAAGTTCCTCGCCTTTTTTGATACTTCGTTTTGAATAAAACTCTACCTGCCGGTAAGCACGGCGCATATACGTATTAGGATCGCAGGAATGATTGATGTACGACAGCGCATTGCGGTTGACACTTGCATCCAACGCCACCGGATCGTTATCAAACTCCACCATCAGCAATTCACCTTCTTTCTGATTCTTTACTCTGCGTTGTGCTTCTTTGTAACTGATAATTTCACCCGCCATATTCCCCAGCTTTCGTTTGGCAGGAATGGCTTTTTGTGCAAACGCACCTTTGCCTGCAACGTTGCTTTTTTTTACTTCAATCGGAAAATTCATAACGCAAGTTAAGAAGGTTTAAGGTTGATGGCGTAAGGTAAAAGGGATAAGCAAACTGCAACACGCTCCCTATTCCTATTCGACGTTTCGTACCACGTCAGGATTGTCTTACTTCTTACTTCCTACCTCGTACTTCAACTCACCTCCATCCATGTATGATCTGCCAGCAATTTCGCCGATGCAATAAACTGTTTGAACGGACCACTGCCACCCCACTCCTGCGGACTGATCATCGACAACAAATAACTGTCATCTTTTTTTTGATAGAGATGGTACACCTGCCCGATCACCGGACGAAAATTCAGCTTGGCATCATAGATCATCAGCGACAGTTCTTTCCGCTTTATAATTTCCTGCGCCTGCCTGGCGAGTAATTCAATTTGTTGTTTGATCTGGTCGAGCTGCATATTGGTTTGCTCTTCCATGGCCGTTAATGCCTGGTGACGGATGACGCCTTCTTTGGTGGGGCGAATAGCTACGCCTCCAATACTCGATGCATACGGAAGTACACTCATTTGTTTATGGTACACTTCCACATTGGTGTAACGTTTAAAGTCTGGTGTAAACCCTTGGGTGGTGATTTTTAAAAAACCATTGGGCATAATTTCATGCGTGGCACTGAACTTCAGTTGTCCGTTGGTAATAAACTCCACCAGCATCGTGGAGGAATTGGGAATTTCGGAACGGATCTGCTGCGCCACTTCTGTTTGCTCAAACGGATGTGCTGTTCCATCGGGCACAAAATGATACGATGTATAAAACGCTTCGTTGAGATGTGTCACCCAGTTGGTGCTCATCATCAATTCCGTTCCGTTCTTCACCGATTCGATTTTACAGTTACCGCTCTTGGGTGTTTCGCCAAATTCGTAACTGCACTTTTCCGGAAACAACTGCCACGATGCTAAAAAATTATACGCCTGAACCATACTGCAAAGATGTGTGAAGTTCTCTAAACACAGATAAGGCGATTTTGTTCAACTTTTAAGAAGTTATGAGTTAAAAGTTATGAGTTACGGGTGCTTACAACTTTTACCACTCTGTTATGTGTTTAACAGTACAATTTTATACGTTGGCGCAGAGAAAAGAGAAGCTGAGACAACCGCAGAGTGCTCACCACTCATAACCCATAACCTTTAACCCGTAACCAACTGCCAACTACAAACCACCAACTTCTAACTGTTCCTAACTTAACTTTGTCCCACTATGGCATACAGCTCACTCGAACAATGTTTACTCGATCTGGAAAAGAACGGTCACCTGGTGCGCATCAAAGAAGAAGTAGACCCGCAACTCGAAATGGCGGCTATTCATCTCCGTGTGTATGAAGCCAAAGGTCCCGCCCTTTTATTTGAAAATGTGAAAGGTTCGAAATACCGGGCCGCTTCCAATATTTTCGGTACACTCGATCGGAGCAAGTTCATCTTTCGTGATACGTTGCAATTAGTGCAAAAGCTCATTGAATTGAAAGGCGATCCGATGAAAGCATTGAAGAGCCCGCTTCAAAACCTCAGTACAGGTTTGGCAGCGCTCAAAGCATTACCGAAAAAGCAATCTTCGTTTTCGTTTGATAAAATTCAGGTGAGTGATCTTCCACTCATTAAACATTGGCCGATGGACGGCGGTGCTTTTGTAACCTTACCACAGGTGTACACCGAGGATATTGACAAGCCCGGCATTATGAAATCGAACCTGGGCATGTACCGGATTCAACTGAGCGGAAACGAATATGAGCTGAACAAAGAAATCGGTTTGCATTACCAGCTGCATCGGGGTATTGGTATTCATCAAACAAAAGCCAACGCCAAAGGACAACCGCTGAAAGTGAGTTGCTTTGTTGGCGGACCACCTTCGCATACCTTGAGTGCAGTGATGCCCTTGCCCGAAGGCATCAGTGAAATGACATTTGCCGGTGTATTGGGCGGCAGACGTTTCCGTTATGCATACGATGCAATGGGCAATGCCATCAGTACCGATGCCGATTTTGTAATTACAGGTGAAGTAGATCCCTTGCAGAACAAACCCGAAGGACCGTTTGGCGATCACCTCGGTTATTACAGTTTAACACATCCCTTTCCGTTAATGAAGGTGAACAATGTGTATGCAAAGAAGAATGCTATCTGGGCATTTACCGTGGTGGGTCGTCCACCACAGGAAGATACCAGCTTTGGTGAATTGATACACGAACTAACGGGCAACGCTATTCCACAGGAAGTACCGGGCTTGAAAGAAGTACATGCGGTGGATGCTGCCGGCGTTCATCCCTTACTGTTAGCCATCGGCAGCGAACGTTACACACCATACATGCCCACCAAACAACCGGCCGAATTATTGACAATTGCAAATCATGTACTCGGCACGGGACAGTTAAGCCTGGCGAAATTT
>CAYMSG010000337.1:0-4650 GCA_964392955.1 uncultured Chitinophagaceae bacterium
GAAGCTGGTTGACATAGATGAAATACCTCTTGCAAATTCAATGGCTTTGCGGTCTTTGATACTGTAACGATGCAACAACAACCCGTTTTCGTTGGGAATTGCTTCGGCAATAAAAACGTGCCCATCGGCTCCTGCTTCCAATGCCTGGTAATTGCGTACCGGAATGTTAACAGAAATGATACGCTGATCAATTCCTGCAAAATCGATCTTCACTTTTGCAGCAGCAGGTTTTGGCGCAGCAGGTTTTGTTGAATCGCCATTATTTTTTGTTGGTTCTTCATCACTTTTCGGATCGAACGGATTCGGCGTTTCGTTTGAAAGAACAGCCATATACAAGGCACGTGTAACCGGGTAATTGTAACTGCTCATATCTAACCAACCTGTGCTCAATGCATAATCGGTACTGGCAAGAAAGTATAAATATTTTCCGCTTTCATCCCACTGCGGACTGATAACATCACTCAACCCATCAGTAATGGCCGTGCTTTTATTTTCATCTACATTGTACACATGCACCGCTTTGAACTGGTTTTCCATGATCTGTACATAGGCGATCCATTTACTATCCGGACTCCAAACGGGTTGCAATGTTCTGTTAGGATGTGCCAGCCGGTCGGTTGCTACCAATGTTGCCTTGCCGGTGGCAAGGTCAAGGTTCCATAAATTATAATCGGTATCAGTGAACGCAATGTATTTTCCATCGGGACTCCAGGATGGATAGTAATAGAATTTTTTATTGGGGATGGGATAGGCTTTGGGCGTTCCCGATCCATCCTGTGCGCCAACCATTAACTGGTATTCACCACTTGCATCGGAGAACCAGGCGATCTTTTGTCCATCGGGCGACCATGCAGGATAACGGTCAGCAGCAGACGTAGTGCGGGAAATATTCCGCCAGTCGCCATTTTCTTTTGGTACAGAAAAAATTTCACCACGATGTTCGAACAAGGCCCGTTTGCCCGTTGGTGAAAGACTTGCATTGGTCAGTTGAGCACCTGAAATATTATTCCATCTTGCACGGCCCCAATTGAGATCACCGTTGGCATTAATGGTTAAGGGTTTTGTTTTACCGGTTGCAATATCATAACTGTGCAAACGGGCACCTTGCTCATAAATTAAAACGCCGTTGCTTGCTGCTACATTCTTTACATCATAATCTTTATAAAAGGTGAGTTGTTTCTGTGCTTTTGTTTTTGGATTGTAAGACCACACATTGTTGGCATAATCCTGTTCGCTCAGGAAATATAAAATACCATTGTCCCAAACAGGTGCTGTGTGTCGTTCTCTGTCACCTTGAATGGTTTTGGTTGTTTCGTATGTTTTCATGTTGAAGATCCAGATGGGTTGTGCCTGTCCGCCACGATAGTTTCTCCATTCAGGATCCCAGAAACGATAAGGTTGATACGCCATCATACTCCCATCATCACTCATGCTACCCACAAAACCGAACGGCAGGATCATTGGCTCCGGTGTACCACCTGTTGTGGCAACGGTATAAAATTTTGTATTGGCAGTAGGATAACCCATTCGGTCGGAGGTGAAAATGATCCTGTTGTCATTCGTCCAGCCCTGAACAAGGTCGGCCGATGGATGCCAGGTGAGCCGCTTGGGTGCACCGCCATCAATGGATACAAGGTACACATCGGTATTACCATCGTATTGACCAGTAAAGGCCACCCATTTTCCATCGGCACTGATGCGTGGATTGTTTTCTGCACCAATGGCGCTGGTTAACCGTCGGGCATCGCCCCCTTCACGGGCTACCACCCACAGATCATCGCCATGTACAAACACAATGTGTTGTTTGCTCACGGATGGCTGACGTAACAGCAATGTACCTTGTGCTGATGTTGCAAGGGAAAAGATGGCGCTGCAGATAATTAACAGCAGACGAAATGAAGATTGATTTTTTCTCATATGCAAATGTTTGGTTGGAGAAGATAAAGAAAACCACTGGTGTTTCCAAAACTACAGGGGAATACTAATTGCTCTGGAATCTTTTACAATTCATGCAACGGATCATTCAATTGATACAGCAGGCAAGCAAAACTGCAAGCGGCAATTCTATTTTTATGTTCTCAAAAACTAATCGGATGAAAACAGCCTTAATGACCTTCTTGTTGTTGCTCACTATTTCACCGGCATTTGCACAAACAAAACCTGCAATGCCTGATGTAAACAAGATGATGAAGATGAGCCCTGCAGAACTGGAAGCCTACAAAAAACAAATGCAGAAGCAATACAGTGCGCAGGCAAAACAAATTGCACAGGAAGCGAATTTTAAAATAGATGAAATGACACTTCCTGATTTTAAAGTGCAGCTGCCGGCAAAAGATGTAAAGCGACTTTCACTTATACCAACACAACCACCCACCTTAATTCAGCTGAGCGATATGTTGCGTACAACAAAACAACAGATTGAAGCTATTGTAAAACCAACAGTGTTGCAGGAGGTGAAGAAAATTGTGGCAGGACAAAATGCTGAAACACTTCAGCAATCTGCTATCGGAACTTTTTATGCGGATAAACCGGAGCAATCGCTTCTTATAGCAATGGAAGCAGCGCTGAAAGATGTAAACGATCAAACAGGATGGAACAATGTGGCCGCTATCATGAACATGACGGGCTTTCAGCATAAAGCCATTCCTATTTTGATGAATCAATTGCAAACTGATCCCAACAACAGCATGCTGTTGAACAATATGGGCCAGGCTTATCTTGGCCTCGGAGATATTGGTTTGGCAGAACTGTTTTTAAAACAGTGTTTGCAGCACGATCCATTGAACCCGGAAGCAAACCGCAGTATGGGCATGATAAAATTCTTCTATGAGCAATATGAAGAAGGCATGAAGTATTTTGAAAAAGAACTACAGGTCGCTCACCGCAGAAGTACCATGGCATTGATGCGGGGCAAAGACAAAGCATTTAATATTTATCAACTCCGCAAGAAACGCAATATTCCCCGGCGTAATTATTTTGGAGAACTCTCCTTTCAGAATTTTAAAGTGCCATCATTACCTGAAACAACAGATCAAACAGCAGAAGCTAAAATAAAGGGCGAAGCATTTGGTCAATCAGTGATGGAAGAAATGCTTTTTTGGAACAGCAAGGCGCAACTTTCTCCCGAAGAAATAAAAAGAGATGGTGAGGCGATGCCCGGTATTTATGCTGGTTATGTGGAAGCATTGCTGAAAGACCTTCATGAAGTATATACATCAGAAGAACTTTTATTTTTCAATGAACTTGATATCAATCATATCAAACAACTGCTTGCTGATTACAATGCAAAAATGATGGCGGTAGAATGTCCGCAGGCACCTGCAGGTGCTACGCATGGCGAATATGAAGCGTATATTAAAAAATGCTGCGACATAAAGAAACCGATCATGGATGCATTTGTGGCAGAGTATAATGCCTTTGTTACTAAAAGAGGTAAACGTGCATTGGGCATCTGGCGAGAATACCTCAACGATCTTATCAATATTGTTTCACTCGACCCCAGTGCAGGAAATAAAATTATGGTGTACCGTAACCTGCAACAATACTTTGTTGTATTGGGTCAGTGCTGGGGAAGTGGTCAGTTTTTAGATCCGCCGATGGAATGTAGTGTAAGTCTCAGCACTGCAGAAGCCGATAGCTTAATTGCCTCTTCAAGAAATCTTGATCTCAGTTGTCCGCAATGGTTGAATATTGAGGTAGATGTGAAAGTGGCCAAGATAAAAGCCGATTGCAGTAAGTATGCGCTGGAAGCAGGTAAGCTGTGGCAGGCGAGTTACGAACACAATTTCAGAACAGGAACTACCACACTTGCTGCAGGTGTTGGTGCCAAGGCAAAGTTTTTTGCCAACATGGGCGGCGCTGATATTAAAGCGATGGTCTATGTTTCATTTGATAACAACAACGAGTTTAGTGATGTAGGCATCATGGGTAAAGCGTCAGTGAAAATTGGTGATACACCGTTTGTACTGGCAGGAGGAAACGGAAGTGCTGGCGGCACACTTGGTGGCACTGAAGGTGTTGTGAAGTATGGTTTGAATTCAGGATTTACATCAGGCGTAAAGGGAACAGGTGCATTGGCAGAAGTGGTGAAAATTGATAAATCGTTGTAGGAAGTTGTTTATTTAAAACCTCCGGGGTTTTCAAAAATTGCGTGATTTGGATTGATATGATTTTTTATGCGGTTGGTTAAAGGCCAACAAAGGCGGAAGCTGTTAATCGTGAATTCTAAAAGCTAATTTTATATTCTTCCAAAATAAGTCATGACATTCTATGTTCAAGGACTTTATGGTAATCTTAAAGTGCTTTATTCTGAAGTAATCTGGGTTGTTGATACAACCTATTTGGAGCTTCGATTCACTCCTGAAATTTGCATTATCAGATGAGTGGCATTCAAAAATGGAAACCTGAGAGCCATTACAGCTAGTCGCATCTTTAACTTGGTTAAGAATTTGTAACAATTGATCTCTAGCCTCTTTCCTATAAGCCAAATCCAAATAGCTTATTCCCTCAGTAGCAAAATTTTCGACATCCAGTTTAAACATTTTTGAATATAAGCTTTGAAAATTAGTTAAGTCATTAATTTTCTCTAAAAGAGTTTCAAGCCCTTCATCGATGTCCCAAAATTCTGAGCCTTTAAATGAGAGGAGATTT
>CAYMSG010000338.1:0-4585 GCA_964392955.1 uncultured Chitinophagaceae bacterium
GAAGAAGAATTTGGCGATGTTTTATTTAGTTTAATAAATTATGCACGGTTTTTGCAGATTGATGCAGACAATGCACTGGAGCGAACGAACCAGAAATTCATCAGCCGGTTTACACAAATGGAGCAGGAGGCAATGGGCGAAGGAAAACAACTGGTACACATGAGCCTGGAAGAAATGGACAGCATCTGGAACCGCATCAAACAAAAAAACAGGGAAGCACAATAATATCTTGAACCACATTTCAACCATCCGCCGCTTTGTTTACAAAAATGGCTACCTGCTTATTTTAGCAGGGTGGTTGCTTACGTTCTCTTACCTGTTTCAATATTACTGGTCGTACACCTCTGCACCGGCGCAGGTAAAAAAGGCCTTGCAAAAAGCCATCAACAGCCGTGAAAAAGAATTTGAAAAACTACTGACCGATACTGCTTTGCTCACGAGGCTTGAAAACGGTACGGTTGAAAAAGAAGAGTACCTGGATTTACTGGAGAAAGATTACTTCATCTTCGTTGCATCAGCAGGCAATGATGGTTTTCAAACACGGTTCTGGAATACACAAACAATTTTACCCAGCATTGAATTGTGGCAGCGTGCCAATGGTGTTTGGTTTGAACAATTGATCAACGGCTATTATACTGTGTATAAAGAAGTCGTGAAGCTGCCCAATGGCAAAACCTGCTATGCCATGGCGTTGATACCGGTGAAATGGAATTATTTTTTATCCTCCAGTTTTCTCAGCAATAATTTTGCATATCTCAAGGGCATTGAAAAATATTATACGATCAGTGATGTACAGCAATCCACCTTACAGATACAGAGCAGAGATGGTACATCTCTTTTTTGGCTGAAGGCACAAACAAATCTGCCGCAACCACTCAACCGTATTACCGTACTGCTGCGTTTGCTGGCCATGTTCTGTTTCCTGATGCTGATACACAAAGCAGCAACGTCCATTACAGCAGCCCGGTCGTTTAACGCAGGTTTATTGTTTTTGGTAACAGCGATTGTACTGCTCCGGATCGTAAGTTATTATTTGCCTGTGCCTCTCAACCTGCGCCAATTCGAATTATTTGATCCTGCAATTTATGGCTCTAATTATATTTTGAAATCGTTGGGCGATCTGATGATCAATTCATTTTTATTGCTGTGGATCTTATTGTTCATCCGCCGCAACGGAAAGTCGGCGGGATTATTACCCATTCGTATTGATGAAAAAGCGGGTCTGGTCATTACATCGCTGCTTATCTTTTTTCTCACCATCCTCTTCGGAAATATTGTTCGAAGCCTGGTAGCTGATTCGCAGATCTCATTTAGTGTTACCAATTTCTTCAGTCTGTCGGTATTCAGTTTTGCCGGGTTCTTTATACTGGGTTCGCTGGCGTTGAATTATTTTTTATTGATCGATTGGTTGTTTGTGTTTTTTAAACAATACAGCAGGGGTGAATTGAAAATTCAATTGCTGGCGTTAACCATTACGGGTTTATTGTATCTCACATTTACCATCAATTCATCGCTGGTGTTGTACCATTTGTCGTTGCTTATCTGGTTGTTACTGATCACTTTGTTTTTCAGCAACAGGAGTATGCAGCTGAACTTCTTACCATCCAACGGCAAAACAATTTTCTGGTTGTTTTTCTTTTCAATTTCGCTGACCACATTGCTCATCAGCGAAAACAGCAAAAAGGAATGGCAGCAACGTACCCGTATTGCAGAGAAGCTGAGCTTGCAGACAGATCCTTCACTCGAAAACCTGTTGAATATTGCGTTGCAGAATTTCAGATCCGATTTTCTCGATAATAATTTCTACCGGTTTACAACCGCCAGCGGCAATCAGTTTTTGAAAGACAGCCTGGTAAGTGAAAACTTCAGTGGCTATCTCAATAAATTTGAAACAGAGATCTACACCTACACGGCGAAGGAAGAGTCATTATTCAATACAGATTCCACTTCGTTCAGCACTCTCAATACGGTGTACAAGTTGCAGAGTAAAACAACCACGGTGCGTGATTGGCAGTATTACGAAGAATCGTTTGATAAGTTTTATTACATCGCCCGGAAAGATGTGATCGATCGGGAAACAAATGATTTGCTGGGCTACGTGTTTATTCTTTCCCGCCCCAAGCGTTATGCCGATGCAAAATTTTATCCTGAGCTTTTTTCAACATCGATCAATGAAACAGCTGATAATGCTGATTCCTATGCTTATGCTATTTATAAAAACAGAGAACTCATCAGCAGTGTAAATGATTATCCGTTTCCCATTCATTTAACCAGTGCAACGCCATCACGTCCTTCACTTGAGCGGCAGCAACGCAATGGTTATTCAGAGTTGTGGTACACGGCAACCAAAAATCTCACGGTAGTGGTAGTAAAGCCACAAAACAAAGTGCTGGAAACAATAACACTGTTTGCATATTTGTTTTGTGTGTTTTTGTTGATGTTATCGTTGTTTCGTCTGGTGCAACGGGTATTGAAGCTGGGAGGTAACTGGGCCAACTGGAAACAGCAATGGCAACTCACCTTCCGCACACAGGTACATACCACCATTATCGGTATCAGCATCTTTTCATTTCTGATCATTGGTGCGTCCACCATCTTTTTCTTTATTAACCGGCACAGCCGCATCAATAAAGAACGCTTATCCCGTACCATCAGTATCATGAAAACAGAAGTGGAAGCTGCATTGGACAGGCATGCTATTTTTGATGATGTGGTAAAATTATACGATGATGTTGCTGTGTCTGAATTGCAGGGAAAAGTAAACCGTATTTCAGAAATACACGGTGTTGATATTAATATTTATGATACATCCGGTAACCTGCAGTTATCATCAGAGCCTTATTATTACAACAAAGGATTGCTCAGCCGTAAAACAGATCCACTGGCTTATTACAAACTCTCGAAGGAATACCTGGTGCAAACCATTGAAGATGAAAAAGTGGGCAGTCGCTCGTACATGAGTATTTATGTGCCCGTGCGTGATGAAGAAGGGCAGGCCTATGCGTATCTCAATATTCCCTATTTCACATCGCAGAATGAGTTGAAGCAGGAGATCTCCAACTTTCTTGTAACACTCATCAACCTCAATGCCTTTATTTTTTTAATTGCAGGATTGATCGCCTTTTTTGTAACCAGCAGAATCACTAATTCGTTTACTATCATCAGCGAAAAAATGAAAGCGATCAAGCTGGGTAAAACCAATGAAGCCATTGTGTGGAACCGGAACGATGAAATCGGTGAACTGGTACAGGAATACAACCGCATGGTAAAGCAACTGGAAGAAAGTGCCAACCTGCTTGCACGCAGCGAACGGGAAGGTGCGTGGCGTGAAATGGCCCGTCAGGTAGCGCATGAAATCAAGAATCCGCTTACACCCATGAAGCTGAGTATTCAATACCTGCAAAAAGCAATTGATTCCAACTCAGCCGATGCAAAAAATATTTCGCAGAGTGTGGCCAAAACATTGGTGGAACAAATTGATTATTTATCCAACATTGCATCCGACTTTTCAAGCTTTGCCAATATTGGAAATCCAAGGCTTGAAAAAGTAAACATTGTTGAGTCTATTCAATCAGTAGTAGGTTTGTTCAGCATGCAGGAAGAGGGATTGCTCGAATTAACTGCAAGTAATGATGCATTGTTTGTGATGGCCGATAAAACACAACTCAATCGTTTGTTCACCAACCTCATCCGAAATGCATTGGAAGCAGTGCCCGAAGGCACAAAGGCGAATGTGCAGTTGCATATTGAAGAAAACGACGGCAAGGTGCTGGTTCGCATTCGTGATAATGGTGCAGGCGTAAAGCCCGAATTACAGGATAAAATTTTCTATCCCAACTTTACCACCAAAACATCTGGTACAGGATTAGGGCTTGCCATGTGCAAGGGAATTGTTGAACAGATGAAAGGCGATATCTGGTTTACGACCGAACAGGAAAAAGGCAGCACCTTTTTTGTGGAACTGCCTCTATTAAGTTAAACCTGAGTGGTGAGTAGTAATGGTGAGTGAACAAATGATCTTTCATTACTCATTACTCATCACTGATCATTCATCTGCTTCGCTGCATTCAGCAAATGTTCTTCAATCACTTCTTTGAACACTTTTTTCGGAAACGCACCGGGCTGCATCATTGGATCTGCATCAACAGGTATAAATAAAAATGTTGGGATACTCTGGATACCAAACACACTTGCCAGTTCCATTTCTGCTTCCGTATCTACTTTGTAAATCACAATGCGTCCTTCGTATTCTGTTGCCAGTTCTTCCAGTACGGGTGCTACCATTTTACAGGGACCGCACCAGTCGGCATAAAAATCAATAATGGCGGGAACAGTTCCTTTGTATTTCCATTCTTTTTCGGTTTCATAGTTAAACACCTTGTCTTTAAAATCCTGGGTGCTGAGTTTGATCGTTGCCATGTGTTGTATTTGCTGCAAAGGTATTTGATATTGCAACAAGCCTGTGTGACTAATGTTACTTGTGCTGCATGGCAGGGAGGAGTATATCAACCTCCAGCAACGATAAGCCCCATCTTTAACAGATGGGGCTTTTATTATGGGTGTGTGATAGTCGTTATTAATTCCA
>CAYMSG010000339.1:0-4568 GCA_964392955.1 uncultured Chitinophagaceae bacterium
GGACTGGTATGCTTGCTGCGAACCATGTGATCAGCAATGAGCTTACGCATGCGATCCATTTCAATGATCTCTACATTTCCACTGTAAACAGTTGGAGCCATTGATGGGGCAGAAGCAGGTTGTTGCTGCGGCGCCTGTTCAACTCTGTTCATCGGCACAACTAATACATCTTCTTTTGTTGCAGGTTGTGATGAAACGGCTGCAGCTCCCGATTTTCTCGTACTCACATACTGCAGAATATCTTTTTTTGTAACACGGCCTTCGTTACCGGTGCCGGGAATTTTTTCCAGTTCAGCCATACCAATGCCTTCCTGTGCAGCAATGTTGAGCACAAGCGGCGAATAAAAACGAATACCATTCGTGGTGGCACTTACTTTAGCTCCTGCAGGCTGGTACGGAATTTCTTCATCCATCACTTCCGCATTTACCGATTCAACAACAGCTGCAGGTACTGGTGCCGGAGTTGGGGCAGTTACAGTTTCAGCCGCACCGGTTTTAATACGTGCAATTACAGCACCAATCGGTACTACATCATTTTCACTGAACAATACTTCACTCAAAACACCTTCCGCCGTACTGGGCACTTCGCTGTCAACTTTATCGGTTGCAATGTCAAGTACCGTTTCATCCATTTTAATACTGTCGCCCGGCTTTTTATGCCAGCGAAGAATCGTGGCTTCCATAATACTTTCACCGAGTTTGGGCATTACTAAATCAACTAAGGCCATAATAATTTGAAGTTTTATTTTTTTGTTGACCAGCAACAGTAATTCTGTTCCCTTGTGGTTGCGTCGCACTCTTGTACGTTAATACAACCTTCAGCAATCCTGGACAAACAATCGTTAATAGGCGTCAAAGGTAAGGATTGGGCACTTATTTATCTTCCTCTCCTTCAATAAACTGGAACAACATCAACATGGCATTGGCTGCAGTTAATTCAATGTTCCGTAACCTGTCGAATCGAAAATGGAGTTTTTTTGCAATCATTTTTTCCCGGGAACCAACTGCCACCCATACAGTACCCACCGGTTTGTCGTCTGTTCCGCCGCCGGGCCCCATGATACCACTGGTGGCAATACCATAATCTGCCGTTGTTTTTTGCAATAAACCACGGAGCATTTCGGTAATGGTTTCTTCACTTACAGCACCTTTGGTTTCAAGCGTTTCGTGTTGTACACCCAGTATATCTTCTTTTACATCGTAGGCATACGCTACTACCGTTCCTTTGAAATAATCCGATGAGCCGGGAATAGCTGTAATAAGATGAGCAATATAACCACCGCTGCAACTCTCAGCAGTGGCCATCGTTTTTTTCCGTTTCAATAATAGTTGTCCCAATGCTTTTTCCAGCGGCATATCTTCATTCACCACCATAAACTCACGTACCTGGTTCTGCAACTCTACAAATTGCTGCTCCAGTTCTTGTTCCAGTACTTCTTTTTGTGTACCGGTGGCGGATAATCGCAAACGTACCATCCCGTAATTGGGTAAGTACGCCAGTTTGATATGTGCCGGCAATGCAACTTCCCACTGGTTGATCTTTTCTGCAAGAAAGGATTCACCAACTCCGGCTGTTAACAAAGTACGGTGCAGAATAAAAGGCAGTGTGTATTCCTGTTGAATTAATGGCAATACACTATTTGTCATAATGCCTTTCATTTCGTGTGGTACACCCGGCATGGAAACATAAATACGTTCGCCTCTGCGAAACAACATGCCCGGCGCCGTACCACGTTTGTTCATGAGTACTTCGCACACATCCGGCACTTCGGCCTGTTTCATATTCCGTTCAATAATGGGCCGGTTGAGCTTACGAAAAATGGCTGTAACATGGTCCAGCACCATTTCATTCATAACCATTTTTCCGCCGAAATAATCACAGAGCAGGGGCTTGGTTATATCATCGGCTGTTGGGCCAAGTCCACCCGTAAGTAAAATAATATGCGAAGAGGCAGCCTCCTGGTCCAAAGCCTGCCAAATGTCTTCTCGTGTATCGCCAACAGCTACACGACGTTTTACCCACACTCCAATTTTATTAAGCTCCTGTGCCATCCAGGCACTGTTGGTATCAATGGTTTGCCCGATTAACAGTTCATCTCCAATCGTAATAATGGAGGCATAGATTTGTTGATTCATCATAATAATTAAATTCCTGTTCCTTTGTAGATAGCTGTGAGAGGAAGGCTGAATTGAATGGTTTCGATAACTAATGCTGATGCTGCACCCGATGTTGTTTCAAGTCGCCAATCACCGGAAGGTTGTTTCCTTACGCTATGGATCAATTGAGTATCCGTATCAACCATAAAATATTCCTTTAGGGAAGGAATTTCTTTGTAGTACATCATCTTTCTGCCTTTGTCAATGCTTCGGGTTGAAGGAGAGAGAATTTCAAAAATAACCGATGGGTTCAATAAAGTATCGAACTGTTCATCTCCCAGTTCTTCTTTTCCACAAACAATCAATACATCCGGGTACATATAGGAATCATTTGAAGGTGTGGTAACACGCATATTTTCAGAAAGCACGCTGCATTCTTTTCCTTCAAGAAATGCAAATAACTTTCCAACGAGATTTACAGCCACTTTCGCATGCTTCAAACTTGCACCACTCATTAAATAAATATGCCCGTCAAAATACTCATGCTTCTCGTCGGAAGCACGCTCCATTTCAAGATATTCTTTTGGTGAAATGAAATTATATTTCGGTGCAGGTTCCTTTACTGTATTTTCCATGTATTAAAGTTAACTGAATGGGGGCACAAGTACAAACCGATTCAAGCAGTGGTAAAATAGGGCAGCAGGTGGGCTGCTAACGCCGCAGGCATTGCACTCCGGGCCATTGTTTTTGCATCCAGGAAATACAAAACCACTCGTCCGATGGTTAACAGTTTCCCTTCTTCGTTATACACCTCATGATGAAACTCAACCCGGTGATCGGTTGGCAGTTCACGTAACTGCGTTTTAATTGTAAGCAGATCATCATACTTTGCAGGCCGCAGAAATTTGGTATGCAGTTCAACAATCGGCATCACAATTCCCATCTCTTCCATTTCTTTATAAGTGATGCCCATTTCACGGATTGCTTCTGCCCGGGCCACTTCAAAATACTGTGCATAGTTACCGTGATACACTACATTCATCTGGTCGGTTTCTGAATACCGCACACGTATTGTTGTTTCACTGTTGAACATATTACTTCATTTAGCAGCAATAGATCATTGCTTATTTATTGATCATACCATCAACACTAACACGACCAGGTCCGCATAATAACAAGGCTATATAGCCGGCGAGAAAAAGGGCCGATAATTCACCTTTATCAAACAAATCGCCACTGCCTGCTACAAAAAAAGCATAGCCCATTGCAATGATCAGAGGTATTACAGTAAAGCGGGTGAATAAACCAATAGCGATAAAAATAGAGCAGAAAAATTCTGCAAATACAACCAATGCCAACGTAGTTGTGCTGCCCATTCCGAGAAAATCGACAAACTGATCTTTCCTGTCGGCGAAATTGACAAGCTTACCATATCCGTGATTGATACACATACTTAAACCCAGCACAAGGCGTAATACTAAAAAGGAAATGTTAAAAGCTGTTGCTGAATACTTAATGGATAAGAGTTTCTTCATGTGACCGTTGTAGTTTTAGCTGCAATGAAAAATGAACAACTATTGCAGTATGTTTCAAGAATATTGATTCCAGGTTGCGAAATTAACGGAACATCAACTTTTATCCACAAAAATCTGGAATGGTGTTTGAAAGAGTATCGGACAAGTTACCTTTAGCCCGTTGAACGGACTTTAAGACAATGGTTAAAATATTTACCAACGATGAACGTTTACCCGCCAATGAACAGCCGCATAACTTACATTTTACTGATTTTCTTTTCCTGTTTTACATTCCTGTCAACCGCACAGGTAACAGCTGTAAACAATGATCCGCAGGCAAAATTCAAGCAGGCGCAGGAACATTTTCTCAACGATCAGTTCAGCCTTGCCATGCCGCTGCTGCGGGAACTGAAGCAGGATGTACATAGCTCAACCGTTTTAAACAATGGCATCCGGGTGCAGGAAATTGATTTTTACCTGCTGGCCTGTGGTCTGCAGCAAAACGATGAACGTGCCGTATTGCCCAGCAGAGAATTTATTACCGTGGTACACAATATGCCACGTACACAACAGTTGAGTTTTCATTTAGCCAATTATTATTTCCGTAAACAGGAGTTTGTGGAAGCACTTGAATTTTATGAACGAGCTGAAATTGCCAGTTTGAACAACGAACAGATCTCTGAATCGAAGTTTCGGATGGGGTATTGCTATTTTCACTTAAAACGTTACCAGCAGGCAAAGCCATTGTTCAATACAATTCGTCAATTACCCGACGACAAACATTACCTCGATGCAAATTACTTTTACGGTTTTCTTGCTTACAACGATAAACAATACAATGAAGCATTGAGTTCGTTTGAAAAAGTACAGAATCATCCCGAGTATGGAAAAATTGTTCCGTTCTACATTGCTTCTATTTATTATTTCCGTGGTGAAAAAGAGAAAGCCATCAAGATA
>CAYMSG010000340.1:0-2048 GCA_964392955.1 uncultured Chitinophagaceae bacterium
ACACAATAGTTTTTATGGTAAACCGGGCGTTTATTTTAAATGAATGGTATGCTTTGGGGGGAAACCTACCTATGAAAAAGACGCAAAAGCCATCAAGTCTTATTTTGAAAAAGTATTTCCTGACCTGGATTTCGAAAGGGTGTATACCAGCGATATGAAGAAGATGGTGAAGTGGTATGGTATTATCAAAAACAAAGGAATTGAAATTAAACTTACCGAAGAACCGGTTGAAGAAGAAACCGCACCTGTTGAAGAAGCAGCAGTTGAAGAAGTAAAACCGGCAAAGAAGGCTGCGAAAAAGAAAGCAGAACCTGCAGCAGCAGAAGCAACAACAGAAGAGGCTCCAAAAAAGAAGGCCGCCAAGAAGAAGAAAGAAGATTAATTTTCTATACCTGCATTTTTGCCGGTAAGAGGGAAAAGCAGGAAGTTCAACTTCTTAACTGCTCACCATCTTACCGGCATCATTTTTTAAACCACTTGTGATATGACATTAACAGCCGATATTCAACCCATTGAACGGAGATTTTTACCGAAAGCATTTACGATCACAACCTGGGAGGCACTTGAGCCTTATTTTACACAGTTGCTGGAGCAGCCGATCAACAGCAAGGCAGAGTTAGAGCAATGGTTACAGCACAGCAGTGAACTGGAAGCCGTGATCAGCGAAGATGCCTGCTGGCGCCAGGTACGCATGACCTGCGATACCGAAAACAAACAACTGGAAGAAGCATTCAACTTTTTCTACATGGAGATTGCACCTAAAATGCAACCCTATGCTGATAAACTCAACCGCAAACTGGTTGAATGCCCATTTACGAAAGAGCTGGATGCTGATAAATATTTTACCTATTTACGTTCCATCAAAAAAAGTATTGAACTGTTTCGTGAAGCCAACATTCCCATTATGGCGGAGATGAATGTAATGCAGCAACAGTTTGGACAGATCGCCGGAAAAATGACCATTGAAGTAAATGGTAAAGAATACACCTTACAACAAGCCGGAAAATTTTTAGAAAATCCGGACCGTACGCTGCGGGAAGAAGTGTATATGAAAATACAGAACCGCCGTTACCAGGACAGGGAAGCATTGAATGAGCTGTTCAATAAATTAGTTGAGCAACGCCATAAGATTGCTTTGAATGCAGATTTTAAAAACTACCGGGATTATAAATTCAAAGAGTTAGGCCGCTTTGATTACACAGCGCAAGACTGTTTCAATTTTCATGAAGCCGTAAAGCAACACGTAGTTCCACTGGTAAAAATTATTTATGAGGAACAACGCAAAGCCATTGGTGTAGATCAGCTTCGTCCGTGGGATATGGATGCGGAACCGGCCGGCATTACGCCGTTACAACCCTTTACCAACGGAACCGAGTTAACTGAAAAAACAATTGAATGTTTCAAACAACTCAATCCGTTTTTTGCTGATTGTCTGCAAAAAATGAAAGAGATGAAACGGTTTGATCTTGACAGCCGCAAAGGGAAAGCCCCCGGCGGTTACAATATGCCGTTAGCAGAAACAGGTGCGCCGTTTATTTTCATGAATGCTGCCGGCACATTGGATGATGTTACCACTATGGTACACGAGGGTGGACATGCCATACACTCTTTTCTCACACATAATCTTGAATTGACCGGCTTTAAAGAATATGGTGCCGAAATTGCTGAAGTGGCCAGTATGGCCATGGAATTATTCAGCATGGAGCATTGGACTATTTTCTTTCCGGATAAAGAAGAATTGCGCCGTGCAAAGTTCAAACAACTGGAACGTGTGCTCACCATTTTACCATGGATCGCACGGATTGATGCATTTCAACATTGGTTGTATGAAAATCCCACACATACGGCCGAAGAGCGTGGTGAAAAGTGGATGGCGTTAGCAAATGAATACAGCACGGGCTTGATCGATTACAGTGGGCTGGAACAATTCCGCCCGTACGAATGGCAGCGGCAACTGCATTTATTTGAGGTACCGTTTTATTATATTGAATATGGCATTGCACAGCTGGGTGCTATAGGATTGTGGATGCAGTTCAAACAAAATCAAC
>CAYMSG010000340.1:2058-4522 GCA_964392955.1 uncultured Chitinophagaceae bacterium
GATGCACTGCAGCATTATATCAATGCTTTGAGTTTAGGTGGCACCAAAACCCTGCCTCAATTGTATGAAGCAGCCGGGTTGAAATTCGATTTTTCGCCCAACCATATCAAAACCCTGATGGATTTTGTAAAAACAGAAATGGATAATCTGAATTAATACCGATATTTGCACTGCTAAATCAGAACATTAATCATGTCCTGCCGTTTCTACGGGAGGGCATTTTTATTTTGGGGAACAAGTGAGTTTGGCTGATTTCAACACATCACTATAATAATCGAACTGAGATTCTTTTATCAACAATGTTAACATCAATCCAATTATCATTTAGAATATCAGGAATACAATCTTTAAGATCACGACCACGTGAATAATTATTCAATGCTTTAGGACCGAAAAGAATTGTTATCTCATAATTTTCTTGTCCATCCTTACCAATAAATGCAGTTGTTTTTAATTCGTTTTTGCCCTCATTACCAATACTGGAAATTTCTTCTTCTGAAACTGGCAATATTCCATCGCACCAAAACGAAATTGTTAAGTCGTTATCTATAAGAGGGAATGCTTTTGTTAATTTATATTCAAGATGAGAATAAAAGTCCTGATCTATCATTAGATTACTAATTCTTTCGCTTCTTTACACTTTTAACCTTCAACTCCTGCAATCATTGCAAAACCCATTTACCACCATATTGCTTTGGTGTGGTTGAAAGCCTTTCGGAAGCTTTACTTCCGGTACATGAACATCGTCCAGGCAAATGGTTTTGCCACATTGATCGCAAACAAAATGTACATGGTTATCGTGGTGGTGACCATCTGCACATTGATCTTTACACAACGCATACTTTACCGAATTATCGGCTGTGGGAATGGTATGGATGATCCCTTTTTCCTCAAAAGTTTGCAGTGTACGGTAAATGGTAACACGGTCAATTTTATCGCTGGCTTTTTTTTCAATATCAGCATGTGCCAATGCACCGGGTGAATGATAAAACAGATCCAGTATCTGTAACCGGCTGTCGGTTACACTCATATGGTTTTTTTTCAGTAGCTCTTTGATCGCTTCGCTCATAACCCGAATTTACTTAATTGGGATTGTTCTGAAAAATTCCGTTCACAAACCGGGGACCATCGTACCGCTCTTTCATCACCAGTTGAATATCTTCTTTCAGTTTAGCGATCTCCTGTTTATCAAGACCATCATACACGCCCCTTACTTTCCCGCTTTTATCAACCAGTGCAAATAATTGTGTATGGATAAACTGGTCTTCAATTGCTTCTTTATCGTTGTTCTGATCATCGAGCAGGTAGCTTTTGCGTGCCGCATAATACAGCTTTTCTTTTTCACCCGTGAGCAGCATCCATTTCTTACCATCGATCTTTAACGAATCGGCATAATATTTCAACCGGCCAACTGTATCCATATCCGGATCTACTGTATGACTCAGCATCATAAAATCTTCTTCGTCTGCAAAATCAGCCGCAATGATGGCCATATTGGTATTCATTTTCGGACAAATACCTGTGCAGGTAGTAAAGAAAAATTCCACCACCTGAACCTTACCTGCCACATTTCGATTGGTAATGGTATCGCCAAACTGGTTCACAAATGCAAAATCTTTCACCTCATTCATGGTGGGTAGTTTTTTGCGCCACAGATCGGTACCCCAGAAAATGGCGAGGAAGAACACACCCGTTAACAACACAAAGAAACCCAGGTAAAACCACAATTTTTTCGACATATGCTTGAAATGAACTGCAAAGGTACGGAGCGAATGGAGGCGAATGTGCCGTGAAAATAAAATTTGCAACATAATTGCAAATATGTATTTTTGCTGTCCTTTATGAACATGCGTATAAATTGGGAAGCCTTAGGAATCGCCGCCTCCGTAGCCTGTGCCATCCACTGTGCTGTGGTACCATTATTCATTACCAGCCTGCCACTGTTTGGTGTAAACATCATTCACAATGTGTTTTTAGAAGTGCTGTTACTGGGTACTGCGTTTGTAATTGGCTTTACAACCTTGTGGCATGGATATAAAAAGCATCATCACCATTTAGGTACATTGGTTCCGTTTTCAGCAGGTATGCTTCTGTTTACGCTCAACCAGTTTATTAAATTTCCCTATTCCGCCTTTGTATTTGTAGTTCCGGCTGTTGCGTTGATCATTACCGCACATTTACTCAACCATCGGTTTTGCAAAAAAGCAAATCATTGCCATACCACCGATTGTAATCATTGATCTGTCCGTTTCTTTGCAGCATGAACAAAAGACCACTTCAGCTTTTACGGAAAACAGGCATTGCCGAAGGTGTTTCCTTTTTAGTACTGTTATTCATTGCCATGCCGTTGAAGTACGCATTTGATCTGCCACTTGCTGTAAAATATGTTGGCTGGGCACATGGATTATTGTTTGTTGTGTACGTGGCCATGGCCTATTACGTGAAAGAAGTGTACAACTGGTCT
>CAYMSG010000341.1:0-4510 GCA_964392955.1 uncultured Chitinophagaceae bacterium
ATTCGGAAACGGAGCAGAGCGGATGTTGGAAAATAAAATTGCAGGTGCACATATACAGCAACTCGATCTGAATATTCATACCAATGCACATCTGTACCGGGCCTCGCAGGAAGGCATTGCATTTGCTTTTCGCTACGGGCTGGATATTATGCGTGAAAACAAAATGAATCCGTCCATTATCCGTGCAGGGAAAGCCAATATGTTTTTAAGTGATGTGTTCACCAAAGCATTTGTAAATACATTGAACATACCGGTAGAGCTGCATAATTGTGATGGCAGTGTGGGTGCAGCATTAGGCGCAGGAATTGGTGCCGGTATCTACAAGCATCCGAAAGAAGCATTCAGCAACGCAAAGCCACTGATGCTGATAGAGCCAGACAATACGGTACAACAGTACAACCACTTGTATGAGGAATGGAATTCATTGCTGCAAAAACAATTAAGTTAAAAGATCAACCAATCGATAACGCTGCTGCACAACAGCAGGCAAATACACAACCAATGACAGTAGTAACAGGAAACACAGAATTTTTCAAGGGTATTCCGCAAATTAAATTTGAAGGAACTGAAACCGATAACCCATTGGCTTTTCGCTGGTACGATGAGAACAGGATCGTAGCAGGTAAAAGCATGAAAGAGTGGTTACGCTTTGCATGTGCTTACTGGCACAGCTTTGTGGGCAGTGGTGCCGATCCATTTGGAGAGCCTACTCACATTTTTCCCTGGGATGCAAAAGCCGATGCGGTGGAACGTGCAAAAGATAAAGCTGATGCTGCATTTGAATTCATCACCAAATTAAACATCCCCTTCTATTGTTTTCACGATGTGGATGTAGTGGATTATACCAACGACATCAACGAAAACGACCGCAGGTTGCAGGCTATCACCAGCTATTTGGGTGAGAAACAAAAAGCAAGTGGTGTAAAACTTTTGTGGGGTACTGCCAACCTGTTTTCCAACAAACGTTATATGAACGGTGCTGCCACCAATCCTGATTTTCATGTATTAACACACGGTGCTGCGCAAGTGAAAGCGGCGCTCGACGCAACCATTGCACTGGGTGGCGAAAACTATGTGTTCTGGGGCGGACGGGAAGGTTATATGAGTTTGCTCAACACCAATATGCAACGGGAGAAAGAACATCTTGCCCGTTTCTTACACACCGCAAAAGATTATGCACGCAAAAATGGTTTTAAAGGAACCTTCTTTATTGAACCAAAACCATGCGAGCCAAGTAAACATCAATACGATTATGATTGTGAAACCGTGATCGGCTTTTTACGCCAGTACGACCTGTTGAACGATTTCAAAATTAATATTGAAGTAAACCATGCAACCTTAGCCGGTCACACATTCCAGCATGAATTACAGGTAGCAGCCGATGCCGGCATGCTTGGTTCAATGGATGCCAACCGTGGCGATTATCAGAATGGATGGGATACCGATCAATTCCCCAACAACATCAATGAACTGGTTGAAGCAATGCTGGTGATTGTAGAATCCGGTGGTTTTGCCGGTGGCGGTATTAACTTTGATGCAAAGATCCGCAGAAACAGTACCGACCAGGAAGATCTCTTCCATGCACATATTGGTGGTATGGATACGTTTGCCCGTTCGCTCATTATTGCAGATAATATTTTGCAAAAATCTGATTATAAAAAATTAAGAACAGACCGCTATGCTTCATTTGATGCAGGTAAAGGAAAAGAATTTGAAGAAGGCAAGCTTACCCTGGAAGATCTGCGTGCATACGCTTTAGAACATGGTGAGCCAGCTCCTAAAAGCGGAAAGCAGGAACATTTCGAAAACATCATCAATCGTTTTATTTAATATTCAGCAGGCACATAACAAGGTTCAGATTTACAAACGTTTTTTTGAACCCGACCACAGCATAAACCCCGGCTCTGCACCGGGGTTTATCAATTACTTTATGTACGTATTTCGCTATGATTTGTTTTGAAAGAAAGATGTTTCGTAAACAGTTGTTAGTGGTACAGCAAGCAATTAGTATTTAACTTGCAGGAACAAAAATTGTTACAGAATGTTGATGCATCAAACCATGCGCTGGTACGGCCCACATGATCCGGTAAGTTTAGCTGATATCCGCCAGGCCGGTTGTGCCGGTGTTGTAACTGCACTGCATCATGTGCCGGTTGGTGATATATGGACAACGGATGAAATCCTTCTCCGAAAACAGATGATCGAAGATGCTGGTATGACATGGACAGTGATTGAAAGTCTTCCGGTGAGTGATGATATTAAACGTCAGTCAGGAAATTACCTGTATCATATTGAAAATTACAAAGCCAGTTTGCGGAATGTGGCGGCCTGCGGTTTACAGGTTGTAACCTACAATTTTATGCCGGTGCTGGATTGGTTACGTACCAATGTATATTATCCATTGCCCGATGGCAGTACAGCTTTATACTTCAACCGTACAGATTATGTGGTGTTTGATTTGTTTTTATTAAAACGCCCTGGTGCTGATGCAGAATATGCTGTTGAAGAAATACAAAAAGCAAAAGAACGCTTCAACACAATGACAGAAGATGAACGAAACTTTTTGTTCAACAACATGATGTTGGGATTACCCGGCAGTGATGATGCATTTACACCTGAGCAGGTGTTGAGCGAATTGGAAAAATATCATGGCATTGATGCTGCAACACTCAAAAAACATTTGTTCTATTTTATGGAACAGGTTGCACCTGTTGCAGAAGAGTGTGGGTTAAAAATGGCAATCCATCCCGACGATCCTCCCTACTCTGTGTTGGGATTACCACGCATCATGAGTACTGAGCAGGATGCTGCTGATCTGTTAGCGGCTGTCCCCTCGCCTGCAAATGGATTGTGTTTCTGTACCGGTTCATTTGGTGCACGAAAGGATAATAATATACCGGCCATGATCAAACGCTTTGGCGATCGTATCCATTTTCTTCACCTGCGTAATACCAAACGGGATGAAGAAGGAAACTTCTTTGAAGCCGATCATTTAGGTGGCGATACAGATATGTACGAAGTGATCAAAGAAATTATATTGCTGCAACGCAGACGAAATATTTCACTTCCCATGCGTCCCGATCATGGACACCAGATGCTGGATGATCTCAAAAAGAAAACCTATCCGGGCTATTCAGCCATTGGTCGTTTGAAAGGATTGGCTGAATTAAGAGGCGTGGAGTACGCATTGGATAAAGCGCTTGCATAGAAGCTGCAAGCTATTCACTGCTAGCTACATGCCAAAACATTGCGTTTCAATCAACCAATGTTTAGAATGTGTTGGCTATTGATGTATTTTCGGTTAAAGAAACAGCGAACCATGCCTGTTAATAAAAGTGCTGCTATCCGTTACCGCATTATCGACCGGTGTTTGCGGAACCGTCAACATAAATATCCAACCAAGGAATACATCCGTCAGCGATGCATGGAAGAGTTGTATGGTGATATGGCTGATGATATTTCTGTTTCCACAATAGAAAAAGACATTGTGGCTATGCGGGAAGATGCAGGGCTTGGTTACTTTGCTCCCATTAAATACGACCGTTTACACAAAGGATATTATTATACAGATGAGGAATACAGTATCGATGGCATGGCGCTGAATGAAGACGAAAGTGAAGCCCTGCGCAGCGCCGCACACACCTTGAGTTTATTTGCCGATGTGCCGTTGTTTGAAAATCTGAAAGAAGCCATTGAAAAGATCAACACCCGGTTATCCCTTTCAGCTAATCTTGAAGATCCTTCCATTAATCAATATGTACAGTTCGAAAAACCGGTTACGCAAAAGGGGAAAGACTGGATCAAACCATTGTATGAAGCGATTGTAAACCGATTGCCCATTGCATTTACGTATTTCAATATTTATAAGAACGAAACACGTACACATGAACTCGAGCCATACTTGCTCAAAGAGGTTCGTAACAAATGGTACCTGATTGGCTGGACGAATAAGCATAACAATTTCACTACTTATGCGCTCGACCGTATCACCAGTTTTGAGAAGGGAAGTAAAGCATTTAAATACCGCCGTGATTTTAACCCGGACGATTTTTTTAAGTATTCTACCGGAATCATGGAGGGCCCTAAACCGAAAGAAAAAGTAGTGCTGGAAGTTTATGGACCTGCTTCCCGTATGTTACAGGTAAGCCCAATGCATCATACCCAACAGCTCATCAGCGAAGCAAAAGACAAACTGGTAGTTGAATTAGAAGTTACCGTAACAGAAGAATTTATTCATCAGTTGCTGGGGATTTGCAATGAAATGAAAGTGATCAAACCGGCTTCATTAAAAAAACGAATGAAAGAAGAATTGAAGAAAGCGATGGGGTATTATTAAAATTACAATTGAAAACAAATTTGAACTACCAAAATTTCCACCATGGTTTCTTGTTCAGGATTTCTCTAACAACATCTTCAACCGTCTGTTGGTTTGTTTCTTTTTTTAGTACCGTCCATTGATAATCAGAATAATTCACTTGTATAGTAAGGCCGAATTGGTTGCAATAGTTTT
>CAYMSG010000342.1:0-708 GCA_964392955.1 uncultured Chitinophagaceae bacterium
GCATCACATACAACCCTATCTTGAATATATTTTTGAGCGTATTGATCTTACACGTGACCTGCATTTCCATACCAACACTACCATTGATACACTCGATTACTCAGGTACAGGATTGAACAGCGGCAGTAAGTTAGTCTTAGCTGCATATGGCGAAAAGAAACGGGAACTGTGCAGAGAAGTACCACAGGTGTTGAAAGAATTACAGCATCCGATAGCTATCGGATTTGAAAATGCACAACTCTGCATGCCCGGTGTAGTGGCATTGCAAACAAAGAAGTTTACCACGTACGACGAAGCGGAACGGGAGATGGATGTATTAAACCATCAACTATCAACCATGAACCATGAACTCAATGGCGTAGCACAGATCATCATTTGCGATGATGCTTCGTTTGCTGCAGCTACCTTGAAAAATTATTTATGGGTAACCTATACCCGCTGTAACCCGAGCCATGATGTATATGGCATTGATGCGTTTGTACAACACAAGCATTGGGGTTGTAACGGACCGGTTGTATTTGATGTACGCATGAAGCCGCACAATGCACCTGCATTGGAGAAAGATCCTGCTGTGGAAAAACAGGTAGATCGGTTATTTGCCAGGGGCGGAAGTTTGGAAGGGATTGCATGATGTTGATTGTTGTATTTGCGAAAGTTTTTATAAGGGAAACAATATTTTTAACCAATTGAAAACAAACTAGATGTATA
>CAYMSG010000342.1:718-4509 GCA_964392955.1 uncultured Chitinophagaceae bacterium
AGTTTAGTGGGGAAGAAACTTTCGTATATTTATGCGTTATCGGCTATTGACGACCATCAAATAGTTCGGAGGATTTCTAAACTAACCTGCTAAAAATGGCTTTGACTAAACCTCAACCACCAAAGCGACCAGACATCTATAAGTATCGTGAAACTGAAAAACTCAACTTTGACTTTTCATCTTTCAAAGACGCTATACTGTATCTATTTTTTGGTTGCTTAGCAATAGGCTATCTTATTAGTGGAAACGAAATTGTGAACTTTATTCATGGTATAGTATTGTTGATTGGTGTCGGACTTGGCTTTGCTGGCTTATATCTCTTCTTTCATTCATTCAAACTTGAAAAGAGAACAGTACGTGAGCCTAAGTCTCAAAACGAACTTAAAAATGATAAAACCAATTACGACGCAGCTTTTATCATTTACGAGCAAGAGTTAAACAGATACAATCAAAGACTTAAAGAAGAACAGGAATTACGTGAAAGAGAGGAAAAAAGAAAGCAAGAAGAAGAACGAAAGCAACAGGTTCTTGCTGAGCAAATGAAAATTGTTGAACAGCAGCAAAAAGAAAGAGAAGAACAACAACAAAAACAAAACAAAATTTCAGCTTGGCAGGCAAAATTAAATGCGCTTAGTACGGAATACAGGCAAGATTGGAGAGAATTCGTTGAGATTTTAGAAGAAAATCAGATAACTAAGTTGTATCACTTTACAGATAAATCAAACCTTGCTTCTATAAAGTCATGCGGCGGTTTATATAGTTGGTGGGCAGCACAACAAAAGGGTATTATAATTTCAAAACCTGGAGGAGTTGGATTTGGGAGAGATTTAGATGTAAGAAAAGGACTTCAAAACTACGTTAGACTTTCCTTCAACAATAAAAATCCAATGTTGTATGTCGCACAGAAAGAAGGAAGAGTATTAAATCCTATATTCTTAGAAATTGACCCTATTGTAATGTTGTTGGCATCAACCTTATTTACGAAAGAGAACGCCACTAAAAATGGGGTTTATCCAAGCTCAACACTCCAATTCTTCAAGGAGATTGTTGAAGGAACAGAAGGTGATGCATTATACAGTTTTAGAAAGCTTTTAGGAGGTGGCTTTTTAATAAACCCTAAAGCTGAAATACTGGTTCTTGAAAAAATACCTTTACAATATATCACTAACATAACCAGCATTTGAAATGATATATATCGAAAGCAAGAAGAAATCTTTGAAAACAATCCACAAGCAGTATCCAAACGCTACTATTATTGATGTTACATCTAAAGGAGACGAACCTTGGATTAAGGTCAGTCCCTTTTATCCTCATGGCAGTATTCCAATTCCTTTCTCAGAAGGACACTATGCCGTTTCAGTTGAAGGAATATGGCAAGGTTTGAAAGTATTTGAAAGAGAGGACATTGACCCTTCAAAATTTGAAATTAGGACCATGAAAGGCATCAAACGGACAGTTCGGAGGTTTGGAAAACCGCTTGGACACAGAAAGGGAGTTAACGGCACCGAATTACTTGACTATTTGACTGCTCGCTATCAAATATATTTGAAAGCCTATGCTTGGGTGCTTGATAACAAGGCGCAACATACAGTACAACTACTTAAAGCAGAAGCGGAAAAGAATGATTTGGTGATGCTTGACTTTGATACCAACGGCAACCTTGACGACCCAAGAAAGCCGCTATCCCACGCTGCTTTAGTGAAACGCTACCTTGAAAAGAAATATCCAGAACTGGCGACATTGACATTTGAAATGCCTACTGCGACACCACCGCCGCCAGAGCAAAAGCCTAAAAAGACAAGAACCAAAAAAGCGACAACAAAGAAAGCAGCAACAGAAACAAAGAAAGGCGACAAGCCGAAAGCACCAAGAAAGACAACAAAGAAGCCGTCTGACGATACGCAACTAAACCTATTGTGACACGACCAAAACAGCCGATAACATGGGCTTTCTGCTATGCTGGCTGACGGAAGAACAATCAGCAGCAAATTGCTTATCAGCCACATATCGGTCAGACTGAATGCTATTGGACATTAGAATAAAATTTTTACTTTGGTTCTTTATTGGGCTTCCGTTCCAAGCTGACGTAACACAGACGACCAGCACAGCAGAAAGCCCCGTTCCGTTGGTTGCAAGCGTATGACAAACCTCAAACCTTTACTCATCTTCATATTGACAATGGGACTATTTTCATTCTTTGGCTGTGGCGACAAATCAGGTAAATCAAAAAATAACATGCTGACTTCATTCTCAGGCGAGTCTCCTGAAAGGGACTCGCCGTAAACAATATATCAAACCTTATTGTCCTCCACTCACAATTTCATTATTTTAGCAGCAACAAATAACAGCAATGAAAATTGTATCGGCTCTTATTGCATTACTCACCATCACAACCTGTCTTGGGCAAACAGACAGCTCCTCCTCCATTATTTTTTACGACAACTTTGATAACAATACAAACAACTGGACAGTAGCAGACAATAAAAATGTTCGCTCAAAAATGGAAGGCGGTATTTATTATCTAACGGCTACGGGCCATGCCTATGGTGAAGCGCAGGACATAAAAATCGATACCCGAAAAGATTTCCAGATAGAGTCACGCATAAAGATCGTGAGCGGCAACGCAGAACATAAAGACTATTACAGTATGCTTTTCTGGGGGCGTGAAGCAATGAACGGCTACTACTTTACGTTTGCCGGGGATGGTTTTGCTTCCGTGCAGCAATGCACGGGTAAGAACCAGAATTCCTGTATTACCAGGAATAGTTCGTTGCAAAAAACCACGCTGAACCCGGACGATTTTAATGTGTACACAATCAGAAAAACCGGTAAAACCTATACATTCCTGGTTAATGGAGACCCGGTTTATACAATGCCATTTACAGCATTCTACGGAAATTTAATTGGATTTGGTGCAGGCAGAAAAATAAGCCTGGCAATTGATTACCTGAGAGTCGTGTATTTTTTAGCAGATTGGAAGATCTGCATTTGAAAATACCCAAATAATTATGTTTCGGGTATTTTTAAAAAAGAACCATAGTGTTTTAAATTTTATATCAGTTGTATCCTGCAACACAAACCCTAAAACGAACACATCCTCCGGAGCACGTGACTCAAACACTAATATTTCAGATATTACACTTGCAAATCCTATCGATACTTTAACGGAAACACAAAATCAATACAGCTATATTGTAAGGATCTATCAAATGATGGATACAACCTATTTGGAAGCTGATTATATTCAGTATTTAACCGGAGAATCTGCAATTGAGGCTGCAAGGAAAGTAAATGAAGTTGACACGTTTCGAACAAAAGATGGGAAAATTGAATTTGCTGTTCCCAACGATTATTTCATTGTAAACGAAAATAAAAAAATCAGAAAGCTACCTCTTTCAAATGATTGTATTTTCGATTTGTTAAATAACCCAAACGGAATTCGTCCAGCTACAAACAATTCTTTAAATAGTTTGAAAGAAATACATCATGACAGACCATTCATTTTGACAATCGATAAAAATGGATTTGTCATAAAAATTAAAGAAGTGTTTCTGCCATAAAAGAATCGACAGGCAAGTAATACAAATAATGAAATAAACCCCTTACTTCAACTTCCTCGTAAACCGTATTCCCATCGGCACAGAAAAAAAAGTATAGTTTTCCCGGTTGAGGTTATTGCCAAAAAAACCGATGGCATCAATACCGTCGGGTTGCAGACAGCTGTTGGCTTCTTTGTATTTGATGGAAAACATTTTGTGACGGGCACCCAGTCCTATAAACATTTCATAACT
>CAYMSG010000343.1:0-4508 GCA_964392955.1 uncultured Chitinophagaceae bacterium
CAACACACGGCTATGTTCCAGGTATTGATCCACGATGCTGATAGCAACGGGCTGTACTTTAAACTTAGTGCTTTCAGTATGCATGCAGAAAATCCCCCGTACGATCATCTTAATATCCACACCTGCTTTTGCCGCTTCCGATAATTTATCGATCAGTTGTTCATCGCTCAAACTGTTCATTTTTAAAATGATCGATGCTTTTAAACCCTTGCGTACATTTTTAATTTCATTGTCGATCAGCAATAATAACTGGCGCCGCATACCAGTTGGACAAACAACCAGTGTTTTACACTGGCGCAGGTACTTCACCCTGCTCAACACCGGATATTCGAGATAGGTAAAGATGCGGTTGATATCGGCCATGATCTTACGGTTGGCTGTAAGCAAACAATGATCGCCATACACCCTTGACGTATTTTCATTCAAATTACCGGTACTCACAAAACCATATTGCACGGTTTTATTATTGACCCGTTTTTTAATGACACATAATTTCGCATGTACTTTCATATTGGGAACACCCAGCAACACACGTACACCTTCTTCTTCCAGTTTTTCTTTCCATTCAAGATTTGCCTCTTCATCGAATCGGGCACGCAGTTCAAGCATCACCGTCACTTTTTTTCCGTTGCGGGATGCATTCACCAATGCATTGATCACTTTTGAATTTTCAGCAAGCCGGTAGGCTGTGATCTTTATCTCTTTCACGTCCGGATCCATTGCTGCTTCACGTAACAGCTCGATCACCACATCAAAAGAATGATAGGGGAAGTGCATCAGCAGATCCTGCCGTATGATTTCGTCGGTAACCCGGATCGTTTTACGAAGCACAGGGTGGGGGAACGGCTTTTTTCGTTCATGCTTCACCGTAAACACATCACTGGGGAAATCCATGAAGTGGCGGAAATTGTGAATCCGTCCGCCGGGAATAATATTATCTCTGCGGGTAAGATTTAATCGGCGGATCAGGTATTCCAGCAGCCCTGCATCAATTTCTTTATCGTAAATAAACCGCACCGGTTTTGCTTTACGGCGGTTCTTCAATCCTTTTTCGATTTTTTGAATGAGTGATGTACTTACATCCGCATCCATATCCAGTTCTGCATCCTTGGTTACTTTAATGATATGGGCGCTGTAATTGTCAAAACCCATGAAGGAAAATATTTTGGGCAAACAATGACGGATCACATCTTCCATTAAAATGATATGGTGCTGACCGGCGGGCGATGGCAGCTTTACAAAACGGCGTTTGAACTTGGCCGGTATCTCAATCAATGCATACTTCTTTTTATAAGCATTCGATTTTGTGGTCATGGCTACAGCCAGGTATAATGAACGTTCACGCAGGTAAGGTGTTTGCGGATTACTTTCGATCATTAGCGGAATTACTTCCTGCCGTACCTCTTCATCAAAAAATGTTTCAACATATTTTTTTTGATCACGGGTCAGTTGTTTTTCCGTAACAAGAAAGATCTTTTCTTTTCGCAGTTCCTGTTGTACCTGTGCCCAAATACGGTTGAATTCGTTTTGTTGCTGCAAAACAATGTCCTGTATCTGTTCCAGGATACGCTGCGGATTTTTTTCCATGTACATTTTGCTTTTGGCTTTATCGCCAAACTCAGCCATACGCTTGAGTGTGGCTACACGCACACGAAAAAATTCATCTAAATTGTTGGAAAAAATTCCGAGAAAACGAACCCGCTCACGAAGCGGCACGGAAGGGTCGTTGGCTTCCTGCAATACCCTTGCATTAAAAGATAACCAACTGATGTCTCGTACAATCGTCTTACGTTTTTCTGCTGCCATAACTATCGGGGAAACTTACCCTAAAATTACGAAGCCACCAACTGGCACAACATTAAGTTTTTGCGAAAAATTATAACCGCTCAATTTTTTGCAACAGGGCAGTGGTAGATAATCCTTCCACTAACGGAATAATTTCAACAGTACCGCCATTGGCCATTACTTCTTTTGCACCAACAATGGTATCAACTGTATAGTCGCCTCCTTTCACCAACACATCCGGCATAACCGAAGTGATGAGTTGATGAGGTGTGTCTTCATCAAACAAAACAACTGCATCCACCATTACCAGCGAAGCTAACAGCAAGGCACGGTTTTGTTCATTATTAACCGGTCGGTTTTACCCATTAAAGCGTTTGGTAGAAGCAACGCTGTTCAACCCAACGATCAATACATCAGCAAACGAAGCGGCCTGCATCAAAGAATGGATATGACCGGCATGGAGAATATCGAAACAGCCATTTGTAAAGGCGATCGTTTTACTGAACTTCCGCCAGCGCATCAATTCCTGTTGAAGATGATGTGCATCAAGTATTTTCTGTTGAATGTGTTTCGTTGCTTTCATTACGTTTACGATTTAGAACGGGCAAAAGAATAAAGCAGACCAGGCCCCCCAACAGGATCACCAATGTTTGAGCGATCCATAAGATCCATCCGAATGTAAAACCGGTTATCTGTGAGAGACCATACAGCATCAATATTTCCTGAACGATGAACTGGTAGGCACCAATACCGCCTTGTGTCGCAATCATTCCAATACTTCCGAATGAAAGAATAGAAAACGCTTCCCTTGTGCCGAGATGTGATACTTCTTCCATTGCATAAAAACCAACCCGGCTACTCAGGAAATACAATGTCCAGATGAGCGCTGTATGAAAAAGGAATAAACGACGTTGTTTGATATACCGCACACTGTTCAATCCATGCCAGATGCCTTTGATCACATTCTTGATACGTTGAATAATACGGATATGTGCAAACCGGGAAAGGAGCCAATAACAAACAAGGATAAACGAAACGGTAATGCCCAATATCATCCCAAACCGCAGCCACGAAAAGCCGTCTCCTTTACCTTTAAAAATTCCTTTCAACAGGTCTAATGCATAGGTTCCAACAGTATCGATCTGTAACAAGATCGTTATTACAAAAGCAGTGATCAAGCAAACAAGATCAATGGCACGTTCAGCTACAATGGTACCAACGAGTTTATCAGGTGCTACTTTTTCGTAGCGTGCAAGCAGTGTACATTTCAATACTTCACCTAAACGGGGAAAAGCCAGATTGGCCAGGTAGCCGATCATCACTGCATTAAATACATTGAAGGTGCCGGGTTTATAACCCAATGGTTCCATTAATATTTTCCAACGCAGGGCACGTACATAATGACTTACCAACAGCATGGCAAATACTGGAACAAACAGCCAATAGTTGGCTTGCTGTAACGACATTTTTATCTGCGCCCAACCTTTGTCATCAATACCACGTGCCATCCACCATACCAGAAACAATCCAAGCCCGAGGAAAAATAAAAACTGTACAGCCAGGATGATCCGTTTCTTGAGCATAGTAAAGTGCCGGTCTAAAGTTTATTTGATTCTTTTGGAAATACCACCCACGGTGTAAAGCTTTTTGCTTTTTCAAAATCCATGGTGGCGTAAGATATGATAATTACTACATCTCCCACAGAACCTTGACGTGCAGCCGGTCCGTTCAAACAGCAAACACCGCTGCCACGCTTTCCTTTTATGAGATAGGTTTCTAAACGGTTCCCATTGTTTACATTCACTACCTGAATTTTTTCATATTCGATCATGTTGGCGGCATCCATCAGATCTTCATCTAATGTAAGACTGCCGATATAATGCAGGTTGGCTTCAGTGATTGTGAGGCGATGTATTTTCGATTTTAAAACTTCAATTTCCATTTGGCAAATTTATGAGGAAAGTTTTTGATAAATACGAAGTACGAGGAACGAGGTACGAAAGCGTACTTCGTGCTTTGTACTTCGCAATTATTTTGCAGCAGCTAAAACCATATTGTCGATCAGGCGAACCTCACCCAAATAAGCTGCAATAACGGCAACTACCGGATCGGTACCGTTCCAATAATCAAGTAAGGCCAGCGTATCAGCATGAGCCAGTTCGGTATAATCAACCCGAAATCCTTTTGACTGAAGGAACGATGTGGCACGTTCTTTTATATTTATTACTTCACCCGGTCGCAGTTCAGCCTTCATTTGATTGAGAGTTTGAAAAATGGCCGATGCTGTTTTCCGTTGTTCCTGATCCAACCGTACATTTCTGCTGCTCATGGCCAGCCCATCAGCTTCACGAAGGGTAGGAGCAATATGCATTTTAGTAGCGATTCTTTTTGCAGCAATCAAATGCGATACCACCATGCACTGCTGATAATCTTTTTGTCCCATATATAAATGATCAGCTTGTACAATCGTGAGCAGCCTGTACATTACCTGGCAAACACCCTGAAAATGACCGGGCCTGTACTTCCCTTCAAGTACCGTTTCCAAAAAGCCCAGTTCGAAATGTTCAGCTTTGCCTGGGGTTTCAGGATAGATTTCCTGAACAGCAGGCAAAAAAAGCACATCTGTTCCTGCTTTCAGCAACATCTCAATATCAGCTTTGATCGTGACGGGATATTTTTCAAAATCTTTCGGATCGTTAAATTGGGTAGGGTTTACAAATATG